>NZ_JACJEC010000010.1:0-126433 GCF_014163875.1 Pseudoalteromonas sp. SR43-3
AGTGGGCCTAGAAATTCCACACCGACGACAAACTAGGCCCGCATTATTAGTTTTTTCGTAAAGCTCAATCCACTTTAAACGTTGTTTAATTTCTTTGTTCATAGCGTCATAGTATATTGAAACGACCTCTATGAATCACACAAACAAGCATAAAAAAAGCAGCTAAAAAGCTGCTTTTTTTATATCTAAATTTTATATGTAATTAAGCAACTTGATCCGTTACATCCGCAATTTGAATAAGTCTGCGATTAAGGATCTTTTTAGTACAACCACAACACTTACCGCATTGGCTGCCTACTTTAAGCTCTTTGGTTAATTCACGCATGGTCGTTGCACCATCGTCAATTGTTTGCTCAATTTTTTTATCAGTCACACCGTGACAAAGACAAATATACATCAATACAAACCGTGTTAATTACATTCAATAGGTGCATACTAATCTAAACGACAATTGTTATCAATAGCTTCCTCACTAATAAATATAAATTATTTATTAGAATATGGTATTTGTTCTCTTAACTATATTTACCTAAAAGTAAAGTTATGGAATAATGGCCGCCTCTTAGGGGAGTAGCCCGCTCAGTAATGAGTAAACTTATCAACATAATTGCACCTCATGTGCATGGTAAGTTTGTAATGTTGTAGCAAGCGTTATCGGCGAGACCTAGGTAGACACTATCCTCATGGCGGGAGATAGTTGTTTGCCTTGGTTTAGTATTCCCGCCTGTAAGAATCAATAATGGAAGTTTTTTTAACCTCAACCGTCACTGTTACACTTGCCGAAATTGGCGATAAAACCCAGCTTTTATCACTCCTGTTAGCTGCCCGTTTTCGTAATAAAAGCGCACTTATTCTTGGTATTTTAGCCGCAACTTTACTCAATCATAGCCTATCAGCGTGGTTTGGGCAGTGGTTAAGTAATAGTTTTTCTTCTGAATATTTACCTTGGCTTGTAAACATCAGCTTTATTGTTGTTGGCCTTTGGCTATTAGTTCCAGATAAAGACGAAGATGTAAGTAGTAAATACGATAGCTACGGGGCTTTTTTAGTCGCTTTTGTATTATTTTTTATTGCAGAAATTGGTGATAAAACACAAATAGCGACGGTGTTGTTAGGCGCACAATATCAGTCTGTGTTTTGGGTAACGGTAGGAACCACGTTAGGTATGCTAATTGCTAACGTGCCTGTTATATATGCAGGTAATGCATTACTAAAAAGAATATCTCTAAATACCGTACGCGCGATTGCTGCTTGTGTGTTTGTGTTATTAGGTATTTATGGGTTAGTGACAATTTAATCAATATTAAAGCTCGTAACTGTTGATTTAAGTGCGAGCTTTAGTTTTTTCTGCACATTATTTACGCATTATTTACACAATAACACCCCTTGGTTTGCGTAATTAAAAGGTTTGAGTTAAAGCCTGCAGCTAAATTAGTGACCGCAGTTTCAACAAAGCCACTTCCCTGGGCACACGCTAACCCTTCAGAGAGAGGACCGGCATAAACAAACTCACCGTTTTTATTAATAATAACGGCGGCAGGCGTTGCCGGAATAACGTGTTTAAGCTTTGGTGTTAATTCAACTTGTACAACCTTCATAGCTTTATTGGCAGCAAAAGAGCTTAACGATGAAATATGCGACTTAGCCTGTATGGTGCACCCGCAATTTTTTTCAGTTATAAGCACTAACGACGCTTCATTAGTGTCAACCCAGTCCAATTGCTTTTTAAAGTTATTAAACCAGTGCTTTTGCAATAAAACTTTTGAGCTATCAAACGGCTTAAGTTGCTCTAACTGAAAATAAACTAACCCTGCAACAACACAAACAAGCCATATAGCTATAAGCGAAAATACAAAAGAGTTAGATTTATTTAAACTTGGCAATGCTTTGCTCTAATACATCAATACTTACATCGATTAACTGCACCTTAGCGGTTAACTGCTGCACTATTTGCGTATCTTGGTACTGATTTTGGCGCATAGTATCAGTACTGCTTGCTATTAACTCGGTATTACCTGCCTGCTCCGCTACCACTTGTGCAACTGAGTCAGAGCTTGAAGATACTGCGGCTATTTGCTCGCTCATTGCTGAAATATTTTCTTTCATTGCAGCACTAATACTTGTTAAATCAACTACAAAACTCACACACTGACTCATTGATTGCGTTGACGTTTTACTATTATTAACAAGATCTTTTAATGTAAGACTAATTTTATCTGTTGTTGCTTTACTGTGGTTGGCCAAAGATCTTACCTCATCAGCAACAACAGCAAAACCTCGACCGTGTTCGCCTGCGCGGGCAGCTTCAATAGCGGCATTTAAAGCAAGTAGGTTTGTTTGCTCAGCAATGCCTGATATTTCATTAAGAAGCCCTGAAATAACATCGCCCGCTGCCACTAAGTGGTTTATTTTTTCTTCGGTATGGTTAAGCAGTGTTAACAACTCTCTACTTTTAGCGTCTGTTTGAAGCACTTCTTTTAATGCATCACCTGCAGATTGTGTAATATGGTCAACTTGGCGCTTAAGCACCTCACTTTCTTCTTCTACAAGTTTAAAGCCATTGGCAACTTGAGCGCCAGAATTAGCAATATCATCGGTTTGTTGTGTGCGTTGAACCGCACCACTCGCTAACTGATCGTGTACATCAATAAGCTCTTGTGAGTTTTTTTGCAATGATTCTGATTGTGTTTGTACCTGTTTAATAACATCAGATAAGTAATCTAGTAACGTGTTAAAACCTGCTACAGCTTCACTTTTAGTATCATCAGCGCGAAGAGAGAGTTTTATGTTTTCAGGGTCTTTCATTATTTGCTCTGTCGCATAACTTAAAGATAAGCCCGCACGACGTTCCCGTTGCAGCGTTTTTGCAATATAGCCTGCAACTAATACTTCAACTATTGCGTATCCAGCATGAATTAGCACCGTAGTAAAAGCGAGTCTATCAGGGTCAAATACGTAAAAACCCGTATTTTGAGTTTGTAAATAATAAAAAGATAAATGATGTACCGCTACAAAAATAATAGCGGTAATAAACACTCGCCACTGTACAAAAACAATTAACATGGGCATTAAAATAAATATTTCAAAATGGACTTCAATCAGCCCAAAAGTTTGTTGTATGTGCAAAAAAGAAAACATCATTATGGCGGCAGCTACCACATGGGGGATAATAGGGCTATCACCTTGTGTTTTTAAAAGCCATATAGGTAATAAACACAATGGCAAACCTACCATAAAAGCCTGCGCTAATGTGTCGAAATACAAGCCTATAGCGATAGACTCGACAAACAAAAGACTGAAAATAATTGTAAATAACCGGCCAATACTAGACATAAAAACCTTAAAATTGTTGTTTGCATTGTTGTTTTATAAAGCAGTCTGCAATATACGTGTAAAAACGAGTTTCAGTTCACTGAACACAATAATAAACTACCGACACATCAAAAAGTAATACATTTGATTTATATTATATACATGTGGTCTACTTAATTATAGGCAGTATTTTCTTAAACGTAGGCGTTGCAGCTTTTTTTGTCCATTGAAAAATAACTATTTCAGCGCATGAAATTACAGCTCCAGCTTGACGTAGCTGCTCAATCGCCAAATTTTTATGTTGCGGGTTTCTCGAACCAACTCCGTCGTAAACAATAATAACTTCAAAGTCATTTTCTATTAAATCTAAGCATGTTTGTAAAACACACACATGTGCTTCAGTTCCCACAACAACAACTTGCTTTTTACCATGGCTTTTTAACGTATCAACAAAACCAGGCTCTGCACACGCACTAAAGTACGTTTTATGAAAATACGTGGCATTAGGTAACGTATTTTTAATTTGCTGATTAGTCTCGCCCAAACCTTTCACATATTGCTCCGTTACTAAACATGGAACGCCATGAATAATACCCGCTTGAGCTAACTGCAATGTGCTTTTTAAAATATTCGGAAAATCTTTAATTGCAGGAGCAAGCAACTCTTGTAAGTCTATAACTAATAACACGCTGTTTTTTGCATCAATATTAGAGAAAAGCACTATACTCTCCTTATAAGCATTTACTATTATCTGTATAGAGTAGCTCACTATTTAAAAATAGAACTTTTAGCGTTATGTATATTATTTGTAATTAAAAAATAAAAACTTATGCTATATTTACTATCTAGCTAAGCATCATCCTATCTTCCACTGAGAGTGTTTATAAGTGCGTTTGAGCAAATTTTTTTTTCATATCACCATTACTTTTTTACTATGCATCCAAAGCACTTTTGCATCACAAAACTATGCTCAGCAATTACAACGAATTTCTACTGACGAAGGCCTATCGCAAAGTTACGTTTTGCAGACTCAAGAGGATGATATTGGTTATATTTGGATAGCAACCCAACAGGGTTTAAATCGTTTTGATGGATATAATGTAAAAACTTTTAGTGGCGGCTTTGGCCTGGATAAACACTATATTTATGCATTATTTAAAGCCGAAGACGGAAAAATCATTGTCTCAACAGATCTTTCTGGTGCCTATATAATAGATCCCCTCACTTTAAAAACCGAAAAAATCTATTCTGGTCAAATAGATAAAGAACAAAAAATGTTCTCTCCGATCTCTGCAATGACTCAGCAACAAAACACTTTTTATTTCGCCATAGATGCTCAAATATATACATTTGATGAGACGAGTAAACACTTTACATTTAAGCTAACCCTACCAAATAAAGGTGACTACATTCGGTCATTAACAATATATAAAAACACTTTATATATTGGTACAAATGATGGTTTATACACTGCAAATATAGATAATTCAGAACTTGTAAAAATACCTCTTCATCCCCCTGAAAAAAATACGATAGATAATGTAAACGTCAAATTCTTAAGTATTGATAATGAATTAGGATTACTTGTTGGTACTGTTGAAGGCATGTATCAATTAGCATTCGATAATACCAAAAATATATCTGCAGCAAATATTACAACTTTAATCCCTGATTATAATATATGGGATTATGCCAATACTGTTTACGGGGAGTTTGTAGCAACCGAAAGTGGATTGTTCAGTTATCACCGCGAAACCAAAGAACTAGAATTCGTATTAAATTATGAAAAAAGTAAGTTTAATATTAATGAAAACTCAATAAACGATCTAATGGTTGATAAGTCCGGCGTACTTTGGCTCGCATCTAGAACCCAGGGCGTGTTTACATGGCCAATTATAACCCGACGGTTTAAACACATTACTTTACCCGGTAACAATACTATTCATGCCACCTACCAAGACAAAAATAATATTATTTGGTTAGGAACAGAAGATGGAATTGCACGGTACGACAAAGCAACAAATAAAAGTGATGTATATCTGAGCTCAACCGACTCAAAAGCAATATACGGGGCATCTGCCGTTTATGATATTTTTGCGTCTTCAATTGGTGATAATCAATTCCTTTGGCTTGTTACTTTCGATGGTTTTAAACTGTTTGATAAACAAACGGGTAAAATTATTGAAAATAAAGACACAGAAAAAAATGTAATTAACCAATCCAACTTATTTGGCTTTGCCCAGTTATCTGCAGACACATATGCATTTATGTCGAATGATAATTTTTATGTTTTTAATGAAACAACAGGAAAAACAAGAATTATTAAGGGGCTCAAAGAGCAAGTCGATCCTTTATTTTCTTACGCTTTTTATAAACACCTCGACACACATCCTGAAGAGTTTGTACTTGGCACATCAAAAAGCTTCCTTAGGTACAACGAAAAAACGAAAACTTTAACGACTATATTTCAGTCTTTTAATCCTAAAGAAGATATTTTTTACACTGTAGAAAACTTTTACTTAGACTCAAAACGAAACATTTTATGGTTAGCAACCACTCACGAAGGTTTGCTCGGCGTTGACCCCGTTACTTATGAAAGAAAGCACTATATAGGATTAAAAAATTCGTTTAATACTGATTCTATCTATTCACTACTTCCCGATAAAAACGGCTTTTTATGGGCAAGTACCGACAATGGTCTGTATCAAATAGACCTAGATACTCTCAATGTAGTGAGTTTTTCAGTAAAAGACGGTTTGAATATAA
Organism: Pseudoalteromonas sp. SR43-3; assembly: GCF_014163875.1. Lineage (NCBI taxonomy): Bacteria > Pseudomonadati > Pseudomonadota > Gammaproteobacteria > Alteromonadales > Pseudoalteromonadaceae > Pseudoalteromonas > Pseudoalteromonas sp. SR43-3. The sequence continues at coordinate 6,079 of NZ_JACJEC010000010.1, forward strand.
ACCAATTTACACCAATAGCGGCAGCAACACTAAGCGATGGCAGGCTTATATTCGGTAGCAATGCTGGAGCCTTACTTCTTGACCCGATAGACTTTAATGAAAAAGAACAACTACAAAAAAGTAATCTAGCCATTACTGATATTAGCCTCCTTACTAGGGAACTCAATTACAACCCTCATAAATACCTTAGCAAACCACTTGAATTAAATTATGAAGACATGGGATTGACGGTTAGCTTTTCTAACTTCTCTTACCCTAATATTGATAAAGCATATTATAAAGTAATCCTTTCAGGGCCTACGTCTCTTACATATGAAGATTTACAATCTAATCAAGTGTTTTTCACAAAGCTTCAACCTGGTAATTACTCACTAAAAATATCAGCACATAATCGTGATGGTATTATTACAAGCGAGCCTAGAACACTTAATATCAACGTGGCGTATGCTCCTTGGAAATCGCCCATTGCTATAGCCACCTACATTATTTTAATACTTGGGGTGTTATGTTTTATTTTTTGGCAGTATCGCAGCCGCCGAGTAGCAATTGAACAAGCCCATAGAGCGACTATTCATTCGCAAAAGCAAACAGAACTCGCGCTTAAAAATAATAAAAGCGGCGTATGGGATTATAACTTTAAAGACGCTTCCGTAAATACGCTCAGAGGAAGTGAATTAGGCTATACAGACTTACCTGAACGCGTGCATATAGATCAATTTTTAGCGATTATACACCCAGACGATCGACGTCTTTTTGAAAACCAATGGGAAAACTACTTCAAGTACAAAAAACAACAAAACTGGCAAGCAACTTACCGTTTACAGCATAAAAATGGCCATTGGCTCTGGTATCAAGATACAGGGCAAGTTATATACGATCCTCAAACAAATGAGCCTCTATATGTTTCTGGCATATATACCAATATCACCGAGCAACGAGCTAATGAGCAACAAGCAAAAATTTTAGGTGAAGCGTTTAGCCAAATAAACGATTGGTTACTTATACTCGATAAGCGTTTAATGCCATTTTCTGCGAACAATAGTTTTATTGAAACATTTTCAAACGAGCAAACGGCCACCAAAATTAGCCCTAAATTGTTTATTAAAGCAATTGGTAAAGATAAGTGCAGAGAGTTTGCTAGTATTTTAAAAAAATTAAAACCAACTGAAAACTGGCAAAGTGATGTTTATATAAAAACAGCAAGAAATAATGAACACCCAATACATATAAGTGCCACAGCTGTAACAAAAGACACTGCAAGTTACTATGTGATTGTTATTACAGATTTAACTGAACAAAAACGTGCTGAAAACGAACTGCGCTATTTGGCTAATTTTGACCCTCTAACGCACCTACCTAATCGTAGTTTAATGTATCAAAACATTGAAAAGGCGATTAAATATGCCGATAAAAACAATACCCAATGCGCATTATTATTTATTGATTTAGATAAGTTCAAACCTGTTAATGACTCTTTTGGTCATGCAGTGGGTGACAAGTTGTTATGTAATATTACCCAAAGAGTAAGCGGTATGCTTAGCGAAAACGCTATACTTGGCCGCCAAAGTGGTGATGAATTTTTAGTGCTGATTCAAAATATAAAATCACTCCAATCTCTTCGCGATAACGTAAGAAAAATTAGTAATGAATTAGCTAATAAAGTAATTATTGAAGACTTCTCTATTAATATCTCAGCAAGTATTGGCGTAGCTCTATACCCATTCGATGCTGTAACCACAGATATACTCATCCGTAATGCCGATGTTGCAATGATGCACGCTAAGCAAGGCGGGAGAAACGACTTTAAGTTTTTTAGCGATGAAATGAATGAGCTAATAAAACAAAAGTTACTGCTTGAAAATGATTTAAAAGATGCAGTAAAAGACAACCGATTTTTTAATCACTACCAGCCTATTATCGACATAGAAGAAAAAACAATAAATGGCGTGGAGTTACTCATGCGCTGGAAAAATGAAGGCCAGTTAATATCTCCAGCTCTTTTTATTCCTGTAGCTGAGGAAACCGGTTTAATAGAACTTCTTACTGAGCAAGCCTTGCACCGTTCACTAATTGAACTTGCGCCTATACTCAGCGAAAACCCGTTGTTTTATATATCTTTAAACTTATCGCCTAAACACATTTTAAAAACAAACATAACACAGCGGTTAATGGCTATATTAGCGGACTCTCAAGTTCATCCAAGACAATTAAGGCTCGAAATAACAGAGAGTATTTTATTAGAAGATAAGCTTAAAGCAGCCAAACAGCTGCAAAACCTAAAAGCTGCTGGGTTTAAATTACTGCTTGACGATTTTGGTACAGGATACTCATCACTCACCTACTTAAGCCAATTCCCTATTAATGTTATTAAGATAGATCAAAGCTTTGTAAATAGTATTGGTATAGATAAGGGAGATGAATCAATTATTAAAACTATTTTTTCATTGGCAGAAAACTTAGATCTATACTGCATTGCAGAAGGAGTAGAAACGCGCGAACAGATGCTCTTTTTAGCCGAGGTTGGCTGCCATGTATTACAGGGTTATTACTTTGCAAAACCAATGAATGCTAAAGACTTACGTAAAAGCGATTGTTTTAGCAATATCATTGATTTGATTTGATTTGAAACATTAAAAGCGTGCTATCATTATTACACGCTTTTATATTAATCAGATGCTATTAATGGATATGATGGCATTCATGGCTTTCAATTTGTAATACACTATTACGTACATTAAATTTTTCGGCTAATAATTGCTCTACCTTCATACGACACGCTTCATCATGTTTTTCAATCGTACAATGTTGTTTAAGGACAACGTGTGCGCCTACTACAATACCATTATATTTGCGCGTTACAGTGACGTTATGGACATTATGAACATGTTCCATATCTGTAATTTTACTTTCAATATCAGTAACTTTAGGAAGTTTCGCTTTATTTAGGCGTAAACCTTTTATACAACTAATTATGACCTTAATACCGGTGAATAATACGAAAGAAGCAATTAACATACTCGATAAAATATCGATTACAACCCAGCCTGTGAAATATATAAGAATACCGGCAACAAATGTCGATACGGTAGAAATCAGATCAAAGAATGAGTGTAAAAATACCGCGTACACATTAATACTCGCTTTGCGGCCTTTATATAAAACCCATGCAGCAGCCCCATGAAATAAAAAACCAATAGCAGCAATAACCGACATTAAATAACTATTGATAGCCAGCTCATTTCCTTCATGTTGGTGTATATAGCGCTCACCACCTTCATACAAAATAATTAAACTGATTGCTAGGTATAAAAACCCGTTCACTAGGCCACCAAAAAGCTCTGCTCGTTGATGGCCATCGTTATAGGTTTTGGCAAAATGAATAGCGAGACTTGATGCTATCAGTGCGATGAATAACGAGCTATTGTGAACAAACAAATGCCCCGCATCAGCAAGAACAGCAAGCGAATTAGAATAATAAGCACCTATAACCTGAATTACCATAAACGAACACGTAATTGCTAGCGCAATGAGTAACCGACGACGAGAAGCTTGGTGTGTAGTGATTTCTGTCATGAAATGCTTGAATAACCTATACTTAAAGTGCAAATAAGCCAAAGATGGCTTAGAGTAGAAATGGGTAATGATATACAGTATCAATTATAATACGTACTGCCCGCAAACGCACTAAAAACTTAGTAAATCAAAAAAAATGTGCTAATAGTTAGTAAAGAAAAAGAATTTAATTATGGCTTGGACACATGGAGAGTTGAGTGAGTAATAACCTATCAGAAGAAGCATGGCAAAACTTGGAGTTATTGCCGTTTTGTGTATTACTTTATGATGCAAATGAAGATATATTTAAAGTTAACAGCCAGGCACAGGACTTGTTTGACTTAAAAGACCAATCACATTTTTATAAAACTGATTTTTCACACATCACTTTAACCAATCATCACAGTAAAAAAAATCTGTTGTTCGAGGAGCTATTCTTTGATTATTTTACGGCAAATAACCAATGCCAGTTTATTTTATCGAAACAATCATCCAAATTGCTACTCAACGTAAAATTTGCAAATTTACCTAATTCAAACTCCATTATTATTATCGATATATTAAATAACAACGTGGATGAACAATATGATTTTGATAATATTATATCGAACATCTCAACTGACTTAATTGATATTCAAAATGACGATGTTGATAAGCATATCAACTATGCATTAAAAGCAGTCGGTACGGTTTGCAATGCCGATAGGAGTTATCTTTTTAAATTTTCCGATGATGGTAAAACTATTAATAACACTCACGAATGGGTCAATGATGGTATCAAAGCTTTTAAAGACGACTTACAAAACCTTTTAAAAAGCGACCTCCCTTATTTTTTTAGTTCGATGGCCCGTACCCACTTATTCAGAGTGAATGATGTAACGTTGCTCCCCATTCAAGCAATGAGCGAAAAAACGATTTTCCAGCGACAAGAAATAAAATCGGTACTTTGCATTGGATTACGTTATGACAAAGAACTGGTTGGCTTTATTGGCTGTGATTGTGTTGTTCAAAAGCGAGATTGGACAGATTTAGACCTTATTCGCCTAAGGTTAGTAGGTGAAATGCTTGCTAATGCTTTCAAAAATTTAAATTATAAGCAAGAGCTTCAACAAACTCAGCAGCAACTCATTAACGCCAACCAAAAACTCAATAAACAAGTCAATACTGATGGCCTTACAAACATTGCTAATAGACGCTGTTTTGATCAGACTTTAAAATGCGAAATTAAGCGCTGTGCACGTAATAAGGAACCCATTAGTTTAATTATGTGTGATATTGATTTTTTTAAGCGTTATAACGATAACTATGGGCATCAGCTTGGCGATGAAGTGCTAAAGCGAGTGGCCAAAGCGCTACACAATATTTGTAAACGCGAAGGTGATCTAGCAGCTCGTTTCGGGGGTGAAGAATTTGCGATAGTTTTACCTGCAGTCGACACAGAACACTGTCAAAGGTTTGCTGTTCTTATTCAGGAAAAAATCGCAGAACTCGCAATTGAACATAACTTTTCAACTGTCAGTAAATACCTCACTTTAAGCATTGGGTTTTATAGTTTCATACCCAATCACAAAACAAAACCCAAAGAGGTTATAACTAACGCCGACATAGCCCTTTATAACGCAAAAGAAACAGGTAGAAATAAAATAGCTAGTTTTTAAAAACCGACTAAGGTGGCGCACTGCAGTGAGTTTTAGTGGTTTAAAGTTCTCTGTAGTGATAATCTATACACGCTGAAATTATAAACAATACAACTACTCAGCGTTTAATTATTATAAGGAATGTTTAAATGGATCCAGTCACACAAATTCTCAATATAGTTTTTACTGTTGAGGCTTTTTTACTTGTTTTTGTTATCGTGCTTTTAAAAAGTAGCGTTAAATTTGTACCACAAAACCGCGCCTGGTTAATCGAACGTTTTGGTAAATACCAATCAACTAAAGAAGCTGGCCTTAACTTTATTATTCCATTTATTGATAGAATCTCGGCTGATCGTAGCTTAAAAGAACAAGCTCAAGACGTACCATCGCAATCAGCTATTACTAAAGATAACATCTCACTCATAGTTGATGGCGTACTGTACTTTAGAGTATTAGACCCGTACAAAGCTACGTATGGCGTTGACGACTATACCTTTGCAGTTGTACAACTTTCGCAAACAACTATGCGTTCAGAATTAGGTAAAATGGAGCTTGATAAAACATTTGAAGAGCGTGATCTACTTAACACCAACATTGTTGCAGCTATAAACCAAGCATCTGAGCCTTGGGGTATCCAAGTACTTCGCTATGAGATTAAAGATATTGTGCCGCCTAACTCTATTATGGAAGCTATGGAAGCACAAATGAAAGCTGAGCGTGTTAAACGAGCTCAAATTTTAGAGTCAGAAGGTGATCGCCAAGCAAATATCAACGTTGCTGAAGGTAAAAAACAAGCACAAGTACTTGCTGCTGAAGCCGACAAAGCCGAGCAAATTTTACGTGCTGAAGGTGAAGCAACAGCTATTACGACGGTTGCAGAAGCACAGGCAAATGCGCTTATCAAAGTAGGTGAAGCCGCAGATACAGAACAAGGTCAAAAAGCAATACAGCTAGATCTGGCAACTAAAGCAATTGCAGCTAAAGAAGCGATTGCTCGTGAGTCATCAATTGTATTACTGCCAGATAACGCGACAGATGCAAGCTCAATGGTTGCTCAAGGTATGGCAATTATTAATAGCTTAAATAAAAAGCATCTGGGTTAATAACTAAATAAAGAGGTTTGTATGGATTTTATTACGCAAAATTTACCGCAAACACTTATGGTAATTGGTATTGTTGCTTTAATAATAGAAGTAGCAGTACTTGGCCTTTCTACATTTATTTTATTGTTTTTTGGATTATCGTTATTCCTCACAGGATTATTAATGAGTTTTGGTATTTTACCTGACTCATTAACCACTGCACTTTGGAGTAACACAGTGGTAACAGCAGGCTTGGCCGTTGCACTTTGGAAACCATTAAAACAAATGCAAAATCGCGTAGATAAGAAGCAAGTGAATAGTGATTTTGCTGAACTTACTTTTGTACTTACTAGCGATGTAACAGAGCAAGGTTTAACTACACATCAATACTCTGGTATCAGCTGGAAACTCAAAAGTGAGCAACCAATTATCGCCGGTACTGAGGTTTTAGTAACCAAAAAAGAAGTGGGTGTTATGTGGGTTACGCCTAAAAGCTAATCATCACTGTAAATTATAAGTCACAGTAAAACGGGCGGCTCAAACTGCCCTTTTTTTATACCTGAGATCTGAAATACAGCGCCTTGTTCACCAACAGTATTATTAATCGCTTCATCAAATGCCGATGTCACAAGTAGTAACTCAGCATTTTCACCACCGAAGGCGGTGCACGTCGGTTTTAATGCACAAAGCTCTATTGTTTTAATTAGCTCACCGCTTGGGGATAAACACATAACACATCCCATTCCCCAAACAGCTAGCCACAAATTGCCTAATTTATCGGTTACGCAGCCATCGGGGTCAACATCAGTATTATTAAATTGATAAAAAACACGTGGCTCAGCGCAAGGCTCACCAGTTTTCTCATCCAAATCTAATACATAAATGCAACTAGTTAAAGAGTCGCAGTAATAACCGCGTAAACGGGACTTATCAAAACACAATCCATTTGGGATACTCAAACCACTTACAACGGCTTTAAGCTGGTTTTTATAATAACGGTATATTTTACCATCCCCTTTTTTAGCATTTACATCCATTGTACTTAACCAAAAGCCACCCCATGGATCAGCACGGCCGTCGTTTGAACGTCGATTTAGCTGTGTATTTTCAATATTAAGAATAAGATGGCGAGTGCTTGAATTAATATGGTATTTGTATATACCAGTACTTGTCCCTAGCAATAAGTGCTGCTCATCAATCCACGCTATTGCACTGAGCGTATCGGGCATATTCACGGTTTTTAGTTGGCTTTCGCTGTGTATATTTTTGCTTAAAAGTAATTTTTTATTTATATCGACCCAAAAAAAAGTGTTCAGCATAGGATGCCAAAGAGGACTTTCTGCAAGCTGACTCTGTGTGCTTTCAAAAATGGTTACGCTAGGATCAAACATAAGTAGTTATTCTTTATTATTAACAAAGCCTTGTAATACTAAACCTTACCAGAAAACAGTGAATTTCGCGATGTGTACCTGGCTTTAATTTATCAACACATTTAGTAATCTCTATCGCATTTTTTAGACTGAGTTGATAACATCAAATTTCATAAAAAGGATTGGCCATGAACAACAATAATAAAAACACACTCGTCGTTGAAGGCGGTGCAATGCGCGGTATATTTGCCGCAGGTGTGCTTGATGAGTTTTTAAAACAGCAATACCACCCGTTTGAACGCTATTTTGGTGTTTCAGCCGGAGCAACTAATATAGCCGCATTTTTATGCAAACAACCAATGCGAAATTATAAAGTGATTACCGACTATTCATGCCGTCCTGAATTTATTAATTTAGCGCGCTTTATTAAAGGTGGTCATTTATTTGATTTAGATTGGTTATGGCAAGAAACAATTCGCGAAATACGCCTTCATACAGAGGTATTCGAACAAACTCCACAAGAGTTTTATATTGTATCTACGGCAATCGAATCAGGCAAAGCACACTATTTAAAAGCCACCAGCGCCGATATGGTGCATCAATTAAAAGCATCATGCGCTATACCCATTGCATATCGTGACTACCCTATTATTAATGACATAGCGATGACCGATGGCGGTGTTGCTGATTCAATTCCGGTTATAAAAGCTTACGAAATGGGTGCACGCGAAATCACCGTTATTTTGTCTCAATGTTTAGGCTATCGTAAAAAACCAAGTAAGGCACCTTGGCTTACTAAAAAAATGTATAAAAACTATCCAGCATTAATTCAAACGACCTTAAACAGGGCTAATTTTTATAATAAGTCTATCGATTTTATTATGAATCCACCTAGTGACTGCAAAATCAATATTATTGCTCCACCGACTAATTTTAAAGTTGGCCGAACCACTAAAAAGTTTGAAGTACTTAATAGTGGTTACAATATGGGAGTTGATACTGCTAAGGCTTTTTTAGCTAAATAAATGCATTATTTACCCTAATAATTGCGGCGCTTTACCCGCAATAACTGCAGTTAGTAACCCTGCTAACATAGCTCCTACAACGGTGCATATTGCACCGCCTAAAATACCATAAACACTCATAAAGCATATCAGCGCTAAACTAAATAGCAGTGTACATAAAAAAGCTATAGTGGGTATTGTGAGTGTGTTTTTGCGTATATTGAGCATCATTAATAATAGACTTACCATGGCAATTATAATTAGTAGTTCGTTCATGCGGGTTGTACCTCTGCTTGTAATTTTTGTGTGTTTTTTATTTTTAAGGCACCAAAAATACACGCGATACCCACCACCATAAAACTTATATCTACTATCGCGACAAGCGAGCTATTAAGGTTAATAACATTGCTCACGCCAAATATAATATTGAGCGGCAGCACCAAAGCAAGCGAAGCGCCGCATAGCAAAAGAGTCAGCTTAAAATAGTTTTTATAACCTATAGGCAATACACTTAAGAGTAACCATGCCAACCACGTATAAAAAAACACGGGTCCAAAAAAGCTATTTTGCGCCACACCAATAACGGTATAATTAAGTACAACTTGCAAAGGAAATAACACAAAGCTTGCTAATACCAAGCCTCCACAACTACCAATAATAAAACGATTCCAGCGTGCATATGCCTGCACACTCAGCGACGGGCTACTGCCACGTGTACGCTTTGCTAGCCACATCATCATGCCCGAAATAGGTAAAAGCGCAGTACTTAAGCCAAGCAATACCCAAAGTAATTTTACAAACACCCCTGCAAAGTTCCCAAAGTGCAGCGGAAACATCAACTCAATTACTTTTATCGAAACACCTGAAATATCACCAAAACTACTCATCGACTGCACAAACTCACCATTGCCTTTATAATGCAGTAATTGAGAAGCAACTGCCTCGCCACCTAACAAACGCAAATACACCTGCGCATTCGCATCGTTATGCGCCATTATTGTGACATCCCTAATTATTGCTTCAGGGTAACGACTATGAGCATTGTCTAAAATAGTGTCTATTTTTGTAGGTTGCTTAATGTGGCTAACTACCGGCTCAGGAATAGCGGTAAACGTTTCTATTAACTTATCTTGATCGCCACCAAAGCTCACAAACGCAGCTGCTGGTAATAAAATAACGGTCGCAAGCCCTAAAAATGATCCTGTAAAACCAATTACAATATTAAATACGCTGCCCCAAATACCTATGACCTTATGAGCATCGCTTACTGCAATATCTAATCCTTTATCTCGCCTAAACGTAAAGAGCTCTTTTATCAATTTACGATGAATAAACAAGCCTGTCACTGCACTTACTAAAAGTGTTAAACCTAAAAAACCAGTGAGTATTAACCCAATTGGTCGCCCTAAATGCAAATCTGCATGAAACTCACCTATATAAGTTGGCGCATCCGTTTTTTTATTAGCGTAAAATTCTTTACTAGGCCCATAGTAAGTATTTTCCAGCGCCAATGTATTGGGATGAAATTGAAATACTCTGGCCACCTCTTGGTCATAGTTTTCATCGCCATGGTGGGATTCAAATACCAACGTTAATAAATGAAAGTTATGTCCACTTGGTAAAAACACATGAATGTTTTCGCCAAATTCACTAGGCACCTGTTTATGGTATTCGTTTACTAGTCGATTAATTTGCGCGCTGGCAACGTGTTGGCTAGATTGTAGCTCTGGATTTGCCCATATTTTTAACTCAGGTCGCGACAGCACTGCTAACGCCCCACTAAATGCAACAATAAATAGCAGTACAGCAGTAATAATTCCTACCCAGCTATGTAATAAAAATAGCTTTTTTAAAGTAATCGACTTCATCCCTGCCCCTGCGTTAACGCCCAAAAACTCAATAAACCATGTAATACACACAGTGCAAACATTACAACAAACGGTTGCCATACCTTTTGCGCCAAATACGCATAAATAAACAACGCAGTCCAAATAACAGGAAAGAGTAAAATAGGCAGTAATATTTGTTCATTCATTTGAAACGGTAAATAAGTTGTCATACCCGGAATCATTATTACCGCAGTAATTAGCGCTAGCACACATGCAATTAGGTGCCTTCGCCGTGTAGCTGTAAACGTTTTTTTATTATTCATTATTCGCTCATTAAATTTGCCCAAACATATACAAAACATCATATGCAAATGATAACAATTGTTATTATATTGTGCATTTAACACTTAATGCAATTTATTAAACACATTAAGTCTAAAAATACTGTTGGTTTGCTTTAAGAGCTTTTATGCTACGCCTCGCAATTTAGGTACGCAGTAATGCGTCATTTCAGTTAAGCCGAGTTCGGGCTTTTTAATTTTTCAGGAAGCAGTAAACCGTGGATATAATTAACGCGATTATTTTAGGTATTATTGAAGGTATAACAGAATTTTTACCCATATCATCAACTGGGCACTTAATTGTAGCGTCAAAGTGGTTAGGCATTGAATCAACAGACACTAACCTCGCCTTCGAAGTCATTATCCAACTTGCCGCCATTTTGGCGGTACTAGCCAACTATAAAGACAAGTTTAGCCCTAAATATTTCAATTTATGGGTGAAAGTTGCCATTGCATTTATTCCTTTGGGTATTATTGGTTTTATATTTAGTGATGTAATAAAAACACTGTTTAGCGTACCAGTAGTAGGTGTTATGTTTATTGTAGGCGGTGTGATCTTTTTACTATTAGAGCGCAGTTATAAAGAGGCTCACTGCACAACTACCGATGTAACCCAAGTTACTTATAAACAAGCACTTTGGATTGGCGTAGCACAAGTATTTGCGTTAATTCCGGGGACTAGTCGTGCTGGGAGCTCTATTGTTGGTGCCATGTTGTGTGGTTTAAACCGAAAAACCAGCGCTGAATTTTCATTTTTACTTGGTTTACCTGTACTTGCAGCAGCCTCAGGGTACGACTTACTTAAACATTACCAACTGTTTAGCTTAGATGACCTAACTGCCCTTGCTGTAGGTTTTTTAACGTCTTTTATAGTTGCTTATTTTACTATTAAACTATTCATACGCTTTCTAGAAAATTTCACTTTTGTTAGTTTTGGTCTTTACCGAATCGTATTTGGTGTTATTTTACTAACTAACCTAAATTCTGGTTAAGAGATTTAAAAACACTGTAAATAATAACGATATTTAAGTCTGTCTCTCTCTAGCTAGAAATTTTTGGTGAAAACAAGGCAAATTTACGCGTCAATAGCTGGTCTATTGCAAGGAAATTCAACGCAGTTAGCGCTAAAAATAGCTGCTTGAGATAGATTTATTATCCAGAACTCAGGTTAGCTATAGCCTACACATAAGAGAACATTATGAGCGAAAAAATAAACGAAGAAGCACTCCACGCCCTAAAAATAGCTTTTACTTACATGCCTAAAGCGATTGAAGTGACAAAGTATGAATATGGCGAGCGCTACCAAAGCGTACTTGATCACATTGAAGCTGTACGTGAAACACTGCTTATTAACGATGTTGACCCAGAGGAAGTAGGCGGCGATATCAACCCTGAGTACACACCAAACTCAACGTACTAATATACACAATAAGCTGCGAGCAACTTACTCGCAGTTTGTGTTTAAATCAGTTGTGCTTAATTGGAGAAAGTTTATATAAAGTAATAATTAACTAAATATATTTAATTTTTTTGTTAAACTAGTGCTTTATCAAGCTATAGACTCAGTTCTAAAACCAACAGGATGTTTACTATTGAATTTTCTTAGGCAATTTCACGACATAGTATCTAGCCAAAGTTTAGACTTTGATGAAAAAACCCATCAGCTACTAGCATTTGGACTTAAAGTGTTTAACCTTGATTTAGCTATTATTAGTAAGGTCGAGAAAAACTGCTATACCGTGCTACATGCCATTACGCCAGATAATGCATTAGAAATAGGTACTCAATTTGATTTAGATGGCACCTATTGTGTACACACTCTTAGTGCGGGTTCTGCACTTGCATTTCATAACGTCTCACAAAGCGCAATTGCTGACCATCCTTGCTATGCAAACTTTAAACTTGAGTCATATATTGGGGCACCTATTAAAATAGGTACCGATATATTTGGAACTGTAAATTTTTCTTCTGCCAATCAATCTCCAGTATTTACAGATGCCGCCTACGACTATATTGAGCTATTTGCGCAGTGGTTAGGGGCAGAACTAGCTCGCAGCATCACTAAAGAAAAATTAATAAAAAACAGCAATAGCTTATTAAAACTAGAAAGCATAGCAAATATAGGCACGTGGGAAGTTGACCTTACTAATAATAAAATTTATTGGAGTCAGCAAACTAAACAAATCCATCAAGTTGATGAAAACTATCAGCCTGAAATTGAATCTGCAGTTAACTTTTATAAAGAAGGTACAAGCAGAGACGAAATAAGTAAAGCAGTTGAGCTTGCTATACAACACGGCGAAAAGTGGCATCTAGAGCTTGAAATTATTACAGCCAAAAATCAGACCATTTGGGTATCTACATTTGGTGAAGCCGAATTTGACGGTGATACCTGTGTACGTTTGTTTGGTACCTTTCAAAATATTACCGAAGCAGTGGCTTTAAGAGAAGAGCTTAAAAATAAACAAGAACAAGCCGAGCGATTACTCGAAGATAGAAGCATGCTTTTTGCAAAAATAAGCCACGAACTTAGAACACCGCTAAATGGCATTACGGGCATGCTTACTACGTTAATAGATGAACATAACGAACAAAAGAGAACCGAAAAAATAAAAGTCGCGCTGCGTAGCGCAGATATACTCTTGAGCATAATAAACGAAGTACTCGATTTTTCTAAAATTAACCACGGTGAGTTAAAACTAGAACCCACGGATGTTTTATTAAATACAACATTTACTGATCTCATTTCTTTGTACACCCCGTTATTTAAAAACAGCAATGTAGAACTAGAAGTAAAAAATGAAATTTCTGATAGCTGCTGGGCATATTGCGATAACACACGCCTAAGTCAAATTACCTCCAACTTATTAAGTAATGCGTTAAAATTTACTGAGCGTGGTTGTGTAAAACTGCACACGTCTGTGATTAATAACAATAATAAATTAACGCTAAACATTAAAGTCGCCGATACGGGAAGAGGCATGACTAGCCAATTTCTTGAATCTTTATTCTCCCCTTTTACTCAAGAAGTAGATGCTAAAAACAGTAAAGGAGGCACAGGACTTGGCCTCGCAATAGTTAAAGAACTTGTTGAGTACATGGGTGGAACAATCAAGGTCAGTAGTAAAGTTAATCAGGGAACTACTTTTTCGCTAAGTATCCCTATAGAGCTAGGTAAAGAGCAAAAAGTAGAGCTAAATCCGCTATCAAAAATAAACATTAACGCTTCTAAGCTTTCTGTTTTAGTGGTGGATGACAACGACATAAACAGGCTAGTTCTTGATGCGTCGCTTAATAAACTCAATATAAAGCCAGACTTTGCAGTAGATGGGCAAGATGCCATATTTAAATGCGAGCAAAAGCATTACGACCTTATTTTTATGGATTGTATTATGCCTATACTCGATGGTTTTGAGGCTACAAAACAACTGCGATCAAAAAGTATCTGTCCGCACGATTCAACCTATATTGTTGCCCTTACAGCCAATACTTCATCGCAAGATAAATTAGCGTGCAAACAAGCTGGTATGGATATGTTTATTTCAAAACCGTTTAAAATGCATTCTTTAGAAGTCGCTATTGCGTCAGCGGCGCAATTACTAAAGCTTTAAAAATATTAGCTTTGCACACTTAACCGCGTGCTAAATATAGTTAGATAAGGCATTAACAATGAAAAACATAATTAGAACTATATTACTAACTGTCCTTATTGTTGCAGTATTTAAAGGCGTTTCCACTGGGCAATGGAGCTCATCAATAACAATAGTTATCGTATCGGGCGTATTGCTGTTAGTTACATTTATCAGTGCTAAGTCATCACGTGGATCATCTGCTTATACTGGCAGTGACTCAACAGCTTCCTCTAGCAGTAACTCATCACATTCTTATACAAATTGCGGCGGCGATTCTGGTGGTGGGTGCGATTAAATCGTGTGCTAATTCTTAAGCATTAAAAAAGCCGCCTTTGGAGAAGGGCGGCTTGGGTTAACAAACAGCTATGGGTGTAGCCTTGCTGTTATATCAAGAGAGTTTTTACTAATTACATTAAGCAGCGCTTTGATCAGCTTCTTCAGAGTGACGAATTAAATAATCAAATGCGCCTAAGCTTGCTGTTGCACCGCTGCCCATTGCAATAATAATTTGTTTAAACGGAGTATTGGTTGCATCCCCCGCGCCATAAATGCCTGGTAATGAAGTTGCGCCTTTAGCATCAATTAGTATTTCACCAAATTTGCTTAATTCAAGGTCGCTGTCTTTTAACCACTCGGTATTTGGTATTAAGCCTATTTGTACAAATATACCGGCAAGTTCAAGCTCTTTGCTCTCCCCCGACACTCTATCTGTGTACATTAAGCCAGTTACTTTTTTACCATCACCAAGTACTTCGGTTGTTTGTGCACTTTTTATAATAGTAATATTAGCCATGCTTTTAGCTTTACGAATAAGCACTTCATCGGCTCGTAGTGTGTCTGCAAATTCAAGTACCGTAACGCTTTGCACAATATTAGCTAAATCGATTGCCGCTTCTATACCTGAATTACCACCACCAATTACAGCAACAGGTTTGCCTTTAAATAAAGGGCCGTCGCAATGTGGGCAATATGCCACACCGTGGCCACGATACTCTTGCTCACCTGGTACGTTCATTTCGCGCCAGCGTGCACCAGTTGCAAGTACGAGCGACTTAGCTTTAAGTACTGCGCCATTTTCTAGTGTAATTTCGTAACCATTGTTATAACCAAGTGCCGCTGCACGCTGATTATGCATTACATCTACATCGTATTCTTTAACGTGCTCTTCAAGCTGGGCAACCAATTTAGGCCCTTCAGTCGCTTTAATCGAAATAAAGTTCTCTATTGCTAGTGTATCGGCAACTTGTCCACCAAATCTATCAGCAACAATGCCTGTATTTAACCCTTTTCGTGCTGAGTAAATTGCAGCCGACGCGCCCGCTGGGCCGCCACCAACTACCAGTACATCGAACTCGTCTTTTTCGCTTAGCGCTGCTGCTTGTTTAGCAGCCCCTTTGCTATCTACTTTATTAAGTATGTCAGTAAGGCTTAGTGCACCTTGGCTAAATGGTTCGCCATTTAAATATACAGCCGGAACAGCTAAAATATTTCGTTCTTCTACTTCATCTTGAAATAATGCACCGTCAATCATGGTGGCTTTAATATTACTGTTTGTCGCTGCCATAGTGTTAAGTGCTTGCACTACTTGCGGGCACGTTTGGCAACTTAAACTTATGTATACTTCAAAGTTCAGCTCTTGAGTAAGCGATTGTATTTGCTCAATGTCTTCGCTTTTAGCTTTACTTGCGTGTCCGCCAGTATGCAAAAGTGCTAACACTAAACTTGTGAATTCATGACCCATAGGTACGCCTGCAAACGTAACATGAGTTTTTTTAATAGGCGAATGTACAACCATTGACGGGCGACGTGCGCTTGTATCAGGATTGCTTATTACAGTAAATTTATCGCTTAGTGAGGCTAAATCGTTTGCTAAGCTTTCTACTTCTGCTGATTTTTTGCTGTCATCCAAGGCAATAAGCAGCTCAACAGGTTGAGTAAGCGATTCGAAATGGCTTTTTAATTGATTTTTTATGTTGTTATCTAACATGGCTTAACCCTTTTAGGAAAATTTAAACAGCAAGCCTCCCATGCCAAATAATGCATGTGCTTAAACAAGTATATTGATATTGGAGGCACCAACAAACGAATGTTCGTTGATTTAAGGGCAGTTACCTGCCCTTATAAAAGTGGGTAAACCTATATTTAGATTTTACCAACTAAATCTAGTGAAGGTGCAAGTGTGTCTTCACCTGGCTGCCAAGATGCAGGGCAAACTTCACCATCGTGAGTTGCAATGTATTGTGCAGCTTGTACTTTACGAACTAGTTCTTTAGCGCTTCGGCCAATTCCTAAATCGTGAGTTTCGATTACTTTAATTTCGCCTTCTGGGTTCATTACAAATGTACCGCGAAGTGCTAAACCTTCTTCTTCAATCATTACACCAAAGCTACGTGTAATACGCCCTGTTGGGTCGCCAATCATTGGGTAAGTAATTTTACCGATAGTGTCTGACGTGTCATGCCATGCTTTGTGAGTAAAATGAGTGTCAGTAGATACTGAGTAAACTTCTACGCCCATTTCTTGAAGTTGTGCATAGTAATCTGCAAGGTCACCTAATTCGGTAGGACATACAAATGTAAAGTCTGCTGGGTAAAAGAAGAAGATAGACCATTTACCTAGAACATCTTTTTCAGACAATTCTACAAAGTCACCGTTGTGGTAAGCGGTTGCATTGAATGGTTGTAATTTTGTATTGATTAATGAAGTGCTCATGGTATTTCCTCATCTGTGTTTATGTATTTTAAAAGTAATCAACGCTTTCGTTTTAAACGACCTTCTGCGTTGGCTTGATTAATACAATAAGTCCAATGGGAAATTAAATAAAATTGATTGTTTAGATTAAAACAATCGGTTTTTTGGGTTGAACTATGTAATCATTGTTATCGTATGCATTATGTGAATTGTAAACGCTGGCGAATTATTAAGACCGCTAATCGCAATACTGCTACAATAGCCGCGCTTCAGATAAGTCATTAAATATAAGGCACACCGTAATGGAAAAATTTGTTAACCATATACAGCTAGGTTACCTAGGCTTAATCCCGTTTTTAGGGTGTGTAGGTTGGCCGCTCATGTTTGGCAGTAATAGCCTTAACTTGGAGTTTTTTACTTTTTACAGTATCGCCATTTTAGCATTTATGGCGGGTAACTTATGGCGCGCCGGAGAGCAAACTTATAGCAATGCGATAAAAGCTGTTGTTCCTGTAATACCTATACCATTTTTATCATTTTTACCTGTTGAGTGGGCACTCGCTTGTTTAGGTGCTAGTTTTTGGTTAGTACTTATATTTGAAAAAGCCACGCCGCAATGGCAAACCTATCATAAAGATTATCAAAAAATGCGCTTTGTACTTACCTCTGTTGTGTTTGTGTGTCATATCCTTACTATTGGTATGAGTATTTACCCTAAATAGCAGCTGTAAACTTAAATATTGCGTGGTAATAAGGTAATATCCGCGCACTGCTATTTGAGGACACACCATGATTGACCAACTACGCCAACAACTCGACGAACTTGGCGAAAACTACGTAGAAAAAAACGCTGCATTTAAAATCAAAGTGATCCCATTTTTTTGTGCTATTCGCATTAAAAAAGATCATAAAAGCGAAGGTCGTTTAAGCTTTTATTCAAGTCAATTACTCGAAATATTTTTAGTCGTCTTATTTTTGCTATTCGGTTTAACACTGTACGATACAGATGCAGGATTTACTCACGGCCCTATTCATATTGCCTTTGCCATTTTAATTACCTTTAATCTTATTATTAAACAAATCGCTATTGAAGGGTTAAAAACCAGACTTGCGTTTCATCGTTTACTAGCAAAAGACTCACAAACAAATAGCGATATAAATAATACTGCTACAAACATAAACGCTAAATAAAATATGTATTTAAATCCTCAATGGCGAATACTCACCGTAGGCGATGGCGATTTATCGTTTTCGAACGCTATTTACACTCATCTATCGCCAAAAGCTTTGGTTGCATCCACTTACGATGACCAAACTACTATTGAGCAAAAATACCAGCACAATGCACTTAGCAACTTAAAAGCGCATAACGTTGAGGTACTTAATAGTTTTGATGTAACAAACCATGCATGTTGGCAAGCTCTAAGTGAAAACCAGCACAGCTTTGATGTGGTTATTTTTCAGTTTCCGCTTATACCTGCATTTGTTGGCCGAGAAGCGTTTGAAAACAACACGCGCCAAACCAGTATGAACGTATTAAACCGCGCTTTACTGCACCAATTTATTAAATACGCTAACGAATACGCGCTTGATAAAAATGGGCCAATGCTTTGTTACATCACCTCAAAGGATGTAAAACCTTATCGAGAATGGAATATAGAGGGGAGTTTAAATAACGGTTTAACCGCAGATTACTTAGGCCAAATCCCATTTGATATTAGCCATTTTGAAGGTTATAAAATTCGTAATGTTGACCGCGACAAACACGTTAAAGACACAAGCGGCATAACTTACGTTTTCAGCCCAAAAAGTCTCGATAAACATACTAGCGAATTAAGCTCACGCCTTACAATGCCTGCATACTTAACATCTAACCATTGCCCCCTATGCCGCGTTGGGCCTTATGTGGCAAGCGAGGACGAAGCCAAGCATTTAAACGCTAAAAAGCATCAGCAAATGCTGCATCTTGAAAGCGATTGGCAACAATGGCTAAATGAGTTTTATAGCTAATTAATAGCCCTACTACTGTTTATTTAATTACTTCCTTGCGTGTTTAATTAAATCAGCCGCTTTTTCAGCAATCGCAATTACCGGCGCATTTGTGTTGCCGGTAATAATAGTAGGCATAATCGACGCATCAACTACGCGTAAGTTACTTACCCCGTGTACTCGTAAATTAGTATCTACCACTGCCATTGAGTCTTGCCCCATTTTACAAGTCCCGACCGGGTGATATTCGGTATCTGCAGTTTGGCGTATAAACTCGATTAGCTGATCATCATTATTTATATCAAGCGAGTAGAGCATTTTACCGCGTATGTTATCAAAAGCGTTGCTTTGCATAATAGCGAGTGTTTTTTTAAGACCAGCAAGCATTACAGTTAAATCATCTGGATGGCTTAAATAATTAGGGTCAATAAGCGGTGCACTACGCGGGTTGTTATCTGCTAATGTAATCGTGCCTCGGCTTTTAGGGCGCATAATACTGCTGTGTATACTGTAACCATGCCCAGTGTGTAATTTACGACTATGATCGTCCACCAGCCCAATTACAAACTCTAGCTGCACATCGGGCGCTGGCGAGCCTTCAAATAATTTAATAAACGCGTGCGACTCTGCAAAATTACTGGTTAATCGCCCTTGTCGTTTACTAAACCAGTTAACACAGCCTTTTATAATGCTGGCAATGCCAAGCGGGCTTATACCAAATGTGCCTTTACTTGTTTTTGATTTATAAAGTGGCACTACCGTTAAGTGATCTTGTAAATTAGCGCCAACACCTTCAAGTACGTGCTGAACCTCAATGTTATGCGCACTTAACTGCTCTTTTGGGCCAATGCCTGAAAGCATTAATATTTGTGGTGAATTAATAGCGCCAGCACTAAGTATTACCTCTTTTTTAGCACGTAAATTAATAACTTCTTTATTACGCTCAATTTGCACACCTTGCGTTATCTTATTAGCTATATTTATTTTATTAACGTGGCTATGGGTTAATACCGTTAAATTGGGGCGGTTTAAATGCGGTGTTAAATATGCTTTTGCCGCACTACAACGCTCGCCATTGTGCTGAGTTACCTGCGATAAACGCGCACCGCTTTGCTCTTTGCCATTTATATCGTCGCTTAAATTAACGCTCTGCTCAGCACAGGCATTTAAAAAATATTGGTTTACATTGCTTGGGTTACTTAGCTCTTGTACATGTAGCGGGCCTTTTGTTCCGTGCAGCTCATTATTTATAAACGCTTTATTGTTCTCAGATTTAATAAAGTACGGGAGTAAACTCTTAAAATCCCAGCCTTCATTACCAAGCTGTGCCCAATTATCGTAATCGTATTTGTTACCGCGAATATAAACCATTGCATTGGTAGAGCTTGAGCCACCCAATACTTTGCCGCGCGGCACAAAACCACAGCGGTTATTAAGCTCTTTTTGTGGCACCGTATTGTAATGCCAGCTATTTATGCCATAAGGCACACTCGCTGCTATGCCAGCTGGCATTTGCACAAATGCACTTTTATCGCTGCCGCCAGCTTCAATTAAACACACACTGACATTTTTATCCTCAGACAATCGCGATGCCATAACGCAGCCGCCACTGCCTGCGCCAATCACAATGTAATCAAATGTTGTATTGTTCATGGTTTACCTTAATAAAAGTTTTAAACGGCCTTAACAGTAATAGTGCATAGAAAAACCCAATAAAACTTGATATTTTTAGACATCACTTATTTGGGGTTAACCATGAGCAGCCTAATCAGAGCCACGTCATTACAAGGTATAGACACGCTAATTAGCGAATTTGGCGGCGATCCGCATGAAATAATGCAAAGCTGTAATATTAGTAACGTTGACTTTAAAAATCTCGACAACCAATATTTACCTTATCGAGATTACGCTGAGCTTTTAGAATACTGTGCTTGTAAGTTCAATTGCTCTAGTTTTGGCCTTAAGCTCGCAAGTAGACAAAACTTTGATATTTTAGGACATATTGCAATTGCTGCCAAAAGTAGTACTAATTTAGGTGATGCACTTAATTGGGTTATTAAATACCTTCACTTACACAGCCCTGCACTTAGCTTAAATTCGCACCCTTTAGAGAATGATAAAAGCTTGTTTTTATCATTCGAAATTAATTTAAAACCATTACCGCACATAAACCAAGTCATTGAGCTAACCATTGGTTTAGCATTAGCTGTTATTAAAAAGCTGAGTAATAACCGCTGCAAACCAATTAATATATTTTTGCCAAAAAAGTTAAGTACTAATACTCGTGCCTATAACACTTACTTTGGTTGTAACGTTATAGAGCATCGCAACAGCGCTGGCATTGTAATCTCAAAAAGTGATTTAACTCTTGAGCTTGATCACCCTAAACTAAATAAAGTACAAGCAGCGCTAAACTTCTTGGCAAAAAACAAAGAACACACACAACCGTTGCCCAACCAAGTTAGTGCGCTAATTAGGCCTATGCTTCCTATTTATCAATGTAGTAACCAAACTATTTCAGCTGCGCTGGGTATGCACCCGCGTACTCTGCATCGAGAACTTATCAAACATAATACGAGTTTTGTAAAACTAAAAGATGCCACTCGCCGCGCTTTAGCTGCACACTATTTAGCGCAAAACCAATTTACAATCTCAACCATATCTGAGCTTTTAGGATATCAGGAACAAGCAACACTAAGTGTTAATGTTAAACGCTGGTTTGGATGTTCTCCTCGAGCATATAGAACTAAAAAAATGTTAAACTAAATACTCTTATTATTTTTATTTAAGCTAAGGAGTGAGCATGAACTTTGTTATTGTTGGCACCAATTTTATTAGCGACACATTGTTAGCCGCTGCAAATACGTTAAACGATTTTAATTTATATGGGGTGTGCTCGCGCGCAGTATCTAGCGGCGAAGCATTTTTAGCCAAACACCCACAAAATGCACAAGCAAAAATTTTCACCTCAATCGAGCAAGTTTGCCAAGATCAAAATGTCGATGCTGTCTACATAGCCGCCCCTAATAGCTTACACAAACAATATGCCGTTATGTGTCTAGAAGCGGGTAAACATGTCCTTGGCGAAAAACCATCAGCTGCCAATTCTAAAGAGCTTGCAAGCATTATAGCTACAGCAAAAAAGCATCAGCGCCTTTACATGGAAGCCATGATGACCACTCACTTGCCTAACTATGAACAGCTACAACAGGCAATGGTAAAAATTGGCACACCACGTAAATATATTGGCCAGTACAGTCAATACTCATCGCGTTACGATAAGTATAAAAATGGAGAACGCCCAAACACATTTTTACCCGAGTTTGCAAATGGTGCTTTAGTTGATTTAGGGATTTACCCGCTGTATTTATTAATTGCACTTTGGGGGGCACCAAAAAGCGTGAGTGCCAGTGGCGTATTGCTCGATACTGGTGTAGATGGTGCGGGCGATGTATTACTAAACTATGCAGATAAACAAGCCGTTATTAGTTACTCCAAAATATCGCAAGGCGACAACATAACCGAAATACAAGGCGAGCTTGGGCGCATACGTATAGAAGCCGTATCGCAACTTAAAAAAGTGGAATTTATTGCTAATAATGGTGATGTAGAGATTATATCCCAGCCGTTTGATGAGCACTTTATGAAATACGAAGTTGAGCATTTCATGTCATTAGTGAAGCAAAATATCCTTGAGTCACCTGTTAATACGCACATTTTAGCCAGTAACGTAATGAGCGTTCTTGATGAAGCGCGCAAACAGCTTGGGGTTGTGTACCCTAACGACTAATTAAATAAAATATGGGCGTTAACCAACGACAGTTAATACCAATCTGCTTATATATGGGGTCTATTTAACGTTAAGAAAATTACGCTAGAACTAGGCAAAAATTTTTATATCTAGCTGTTCTAAATAAAAAATTTTTAACGACGTTATAGTGCAATTTAATTCGTTAAATTGATCAAAGATTTATGCAGGTTGGTATAATACCCAGAAGAAAGCTTAAATAGCTCTCGTACAACGACACATTTTACAAAACACTTTAAAATAGCGATCCCCATCCATGGGCAATCAAATACTTCTACAACAAACTTAACACTGACAACCCAACTCGGTTTATTACCAATATTTATTACTCAATAACCTTAAATCTAACCTAACACATAAAAACATTACCAATCAAGCTGGCCAATTACATTATTTTAAACTAAATTGGTAATACAAGAATGCAACCGTTGGTGTATAGTGGTTTTTAACCCTAACATCGCGTTAGAATTTTGACATAATAGTGAATTTTAAGGTAACCTCTGATATTAACAGTTGGTTTTGACTTATAGGCCCCAGAGGCCATTATTCCTTAAGGTAATGAAGGTAAAGTATGGGTAATCGTCGCTTATTTTGGCGCATAGTTGATAAAATTGAGTCTTTAATAAATCAAGGCGAATTTTCTGCTGGGAGTCGTTTACCACCTGAACGTGAACTTGCAGAAATGTTTGATGTAAGCCGCCCTACCATTAGAGAAGCTATTATCGCATTAGAAGTACGTGGCCGAGTTGAAGTTAAAACTGGCTCTGGTGTTTACGTAGTAGAACAAAAAAATGCATCTATAAAATCAAAAGAGATCAGTGCATTTGAACTTACTCAAGCTCGCGCATTAATTGAAGGCGAAATTGCCGCTCTAGCTGCTCAAAGCATTACAGAAGAAGAACTAGAGCAACTAAATAAAACATTAATTGCTATGGAAAAAGGCCTATATGTTGAGCAAGCCGATCGTGAGTTCCACGAAATTATAGCTAGAGCAACGCGTAATAAAGCACTTGAATTTGCAGTGTCTAACTTGTGGGATTTACGTTTAACAAATCCACAAATTGTTGCTGACTATGGCAGTGTGTGTAAAAACAATAACGAGTGCGTTATGGATGAACACACCGCTATTTATACAGCCCTAAAGTCGCATGATGCAAATGCAGCGCGCAGTGCAATGCACAAACATTTTAACCGCTTAATTAATGCTTTATTTGACGCTGTAGAATCGCGTGCACTTGAAGAAATTAAACGCAAAAATGATGAAAAACGAGGCCTCTACTCGCTTGATGGCTTAGTTAATAAAAGTGCCCATTAAGGCCTTTTAACCAACTGATTAAAGTTAGCAAACGCCTGTTTGCTAACTTTACCTCTTACTTTATTTACCTTCCCTATTTAATATACTTTTTATTGCGTTATTTTTGGTCGCAAAGACTTACCTATAAATTTAAAAAAAGATACTATGCCGCCATTAATATCGGGTGGGTTTAGCTTTTATACTCCCTGCATTACATAACTAATTGATAGAGTTACTCAACTCAAGGATAAAAATGAAAGCATCTTCAAAAAGTTATTTACTGGCTATCGTGTGTGTATTGCTTGCCATGATGACCATTCAAACGGGCGCGTCGTTTGCAAAACAGCTTTTTCCAATTGTTGGCCCTGAGGGTACGACGGCCCTTAGGCTTGGTTTTTCTGCCTTTATACTTTGCTTAGTGTTTAAACCTTGGAAACACATACCCACTACGGGTAATCGTATTCCTATAATTGTGTATGGTTTAAGTTTAGGCGGCATGAACATTTTGTTTTATTACGCTATTGAACGCATTCCACTAGGCATTGGTGTAGCACTTGAATTTACAGGCCCGCTTGCTGTTGCCTTATTTTCATCACGCCGCAAACGTGATTTATTTTGGGTTGCCTGTGCTATTGCTGGTATTTTGCTTCTGCTTCCTGATATGAGCGGGCAAGATAGCCTTGATCCATTAGGTGTAGCGCTTGCGCTTGGTGCTGGCGCGTGTTGGGCAGGTTATATATTATTTGGTAAAAAAACCGGCACACAAAGTTCTGGTGGAGCCACTGTCGCATTGGGCATGACTGTTGCCGCTATAGTGCTAGTGCCTTACGGCGGCATTATGCAAAGCCCCGCGTTTACATGGGAAATTATCCCACTGGGTATTGGTATTGCTATTTTATCAAGCGCACTGCCTTACACACTTGAAATGGTTGCACTGCGTAACATGCCTTCACAAGGGTTTAGCGTAATGATGAGTTTAGAGCCTGCAATAGCTTCGCTCGCAGGGTTTATTATACTGGGTGAATTGCTTACTTTATGGCAGTGGCTCGCTATTTTGCTTGTAATTATTGCATCTGTTGGTAGCTCGTTTTCAAACGCAAAAAAACAGGCTACTTAGTTAACTACCAAACTAACCTAAACAACACAATAAAGTCACCATACAACATGGTGACTTTATTGTGTTGTATCCGGTAATTTTTTAACTCACAGCCTTACTTCGCTTTTTAGTTGTAAGCAAATAGCCAATCAACGAAATAAGCGGCATACCCGTAGCCACCAGTGCAATACCAGTCCAACCACCCACTTCATATAATGGGCTGGCAATAAGCGAGCCTACTGCGCCACCTACAAATATGCTAGTCATATAAATAGCGTTTAAACGCGCACGGCTTTGTGGTTCTAGTGCGTACACTGCACGTTGACCCAATACCATATTGGCCTGCACAGAAAAATCAATAAACACACCGGTTAATGCCAATACTATAATGCCGTAAGGTAACTCAAATAAGCTTGGTAAAAAGCACAGTGCTGCAATGAGTTTGGCCAGTAACGATAACTGATGCGTATAGCCCTTATCAGCCAAACGCCCAACAATGGGAGCTGCTACAGCACCTGCGGCGCCCACTAGTGCAAACAATGCTATTTCTGATTGGGATAAACCATACTCACGGGCAAGCACAACCGGTACGCTCGTCCAAAATAAGCTGAACGATGCAAACATTAACGCTTGAAAAAGTGAACGTTGGCGCAGCACTGGCTGGCTTATCATTAATTGTTTCAGCGATTTTAATAACTTAAAATACGTTGTTTTATGGGTTGGTTGCCTACTTGGAATAGCAAAATAAATTACACCAGCAATAAACACCATACACCCTGCTGCAAAGTAAAATACAGCGCGCCAACCAAAGTGATCGGCTATTAAGCTCGATATAGGTCTTGCTAGCAAAATACCTAACAACAAACCCGCCATAATATTACCAAGAACTTGTCCGCGTTTTTCGTCAGACGATAAATGCGCAGCAAGTGGAATAAGCACCTGAACAGAAACCGAACTTATACCTATCATCAAACACAAAATAAGCATTACATTAGGTGAATCAGCAAGTGCCGTACCCACTAAACTCAAAAACGACACACCAAGAGTGACCAACATAAGCTTTTTATTTTCAACTAAATCAGCTAGTGGTACTAAAAAAAACAACCCCAAAGCGTAGCCTATTTGTGTAAGCGATACGATAAGGCTAGCACTGTGCGCACTTAATCCAACTTCTGGGGCAAGTAACTCAATAATAGGTTGAGCGTAATAAATATTGGCAACAATAAGACCGCAACACAAAGCAATAATAGTAACGAGTGTATTGCTAAGAGGTTGCGCTGAAACGCCTGTTTGGGTCATGTGTGTCTCTACTTTATAAAAATAATAAAACCCAACCCGCAAACGCGGGTTGGGTTTCTACAAAAAAACTAAACTTTATTTTATTGGTGATGGCTGCCCATGTGGGCTTGAGCGTAAATACTGTTTAGGTGCAGTTACTGTAGCGCCAAGCTCTGCAGCTGCATGCCACGGCCAGTGCGGGTTATATAAAATACCACGCGCTAGTGCTACGCCATCGGCTTGCTGCTCACTAATAATATCTTCGGCTTGTTGCGCCTGTGTAATTAAACCCACCGCTATAACAGGCATTTTAACTGCTTCTTTTATGGCTGTTGCAAACGGTACCTGGAAATTAGGTTTAACTGGTATTTGTTGCTCTGGGCTTAGGCCCGCCGTACTTACATGAATAAAATCACAACCTAGTTCATCAAGCGCTTTACTAAGCACTATCGAGTGATCTAAATCCCAGCCACCTTCAACCCAATCGGTTGCCGAAATACGCACACCCACTGCTTTATTACTGGGGAATACCGCTCTTACCGCTTTAAACACATCAAGCAATAACCGCATTCTGTTTTCTAGGCTGCCACCGTAGTTGTCATCTCGCTTGTTTGAAAGTGGCGACAAAAATTGATGTAACAGGTAACCGTGCGCACCATGAAGCTCGATTAAATCAAGGCCGAGTTCATCAGCGCGTTTAGCTGCACTTACAAAATCTTTAATTAGTGAATCTATGTCAGATTGGCTCATTGCTTTTGGCACTGGGCTGTTAGCGTCGTACGCAATTGCCGAAGGTGCGAGCGTTTGCCAGCCATTTACATCATCAGGTGCAATGGCATCGCCACCGTCCCATGGTTTTTCAGTTGATGCTTTGCGCCCAGCATGCGCTAACTGAATACCAATAGGCATAGGGCTGTATTGCCTTACTGCTTTTAGGCTTTTGCCTAATGCTTGCTGGGTTTCGTTATTCCAAAGCCCCAAATCGCCGTAGCTAATACGCCCTTCTGGGTTTACTGCTGTTGCTTCTAAAATAAGTAACCCTGCACCACTTAAACTCAATTGGCCTAAATGAATAGTATGCCAATCGCTAGCAGCGCCATTATTGGCTGAATACTGGCACATAGGGGCAATAATAATACGGTTATCTAACGCTACTTGCCCAAGTGATAAAGGCGAAAATAGTTGGCTCATTGTTAATCCTTAAAAACACGCACAAAAAAGTGCGGACAAAATAAAAAAGAGAATACGAAGCGGCAATCAAACACGCTCACTCAATAACTTAAACTGTCACTAGTAATGGCGACTTAACACTCTTAATGGGGATCAAAATACACTTTAATAGTGCTAATAAAAGTATAAGTAATGACATTATGAAATATTAATTTTAATGTAATAATTTGTTTAACGAGCACGTCATAACACCACCTTTAAAATACGAATGACTATTTACCTTTAAACAAGGGTTTAATTTTCAATCTAACTGTACCTAATTACACTAAGCCATTGCCTGTATTGCCTATTAACCAAATAAAAACCCCGAAAATAAGCTATATTTATTCTATAAAAGTGAATTAAAATTCAATTTAAATATTCCAAGCTACTTCACTCCCTGATAAACTGCTTAACTTAATTTACTAATGTAAAACATTTGAACTGGGGATCACTTTTTATGTTTAAACCAAGCTTGTTAACCTTGGCTATTTCGAGCGCTGTATCTGGCGCATTTTTATTTTCTAATTCTGCAGTGGCACAAGAAGAAATCACAGCTAAAAACAAATCACTCGAAGTAATCGAAGTTACAGCAACAAGGCGCAGCGGCTCGGTGCAAAATGCACCGCTAAATATTACAGCCCTTGATGCTGATATAATGAAAGATCAAAATATCAGTGAGCTTGCGGATGTAGCGCGCTGGGTACCTGGTTTAACAATTACCGATCAAGGTGGCCGCTCAGGCTCGCCTATTATTGTTCGTGGTTTAAATACAAACTCGTCTGGTCCATCATCAGATGGCGGCACAGTATCTACTTACATTAACGAAATTCCTGTTTCGGTAGATATGCGCCTAGTAGATATTGAGCGTGTTGAAGTATTAATTGGGCCACAAGGCACCCTTTATGGTGCAGGCACATTAGGCGGCGCAATTCGCTACATGCTTAAACAGCCTGAGCTTGATTTTACATCGCTTGAAGTTTACGGCGACCTGTTTCAAACAAAAGAAAGTGACTCTTTAGGTGGCGAAGGCGGTTTTATATTTAACCTTCCTATTATCGAAGATAAATTAGCAGTTCGCGCCAGCTTAAACGTATATGAAGACCCCGGTTTTATCGATTACGGCTACGTAGTACGCGAGCCAGGCGTATCACTGCCAGATCCAGATTGGAGCGATAGCTCAGCAGTTAATAACAACCTTAAAAATGTAAAAGACGCCAACGGCGAAACCACCACTACAGGTCGTATTTCTGTTCGCTTTAAACCAAATGAATCGTTTGAAGGTACGCTTAACTACTTTTACCAAAACCAAGACAGCGAAGGCCGCTCGATTGTTCATTACAACAGTCTTAATGCAAACAACGGTTTAAGCGGCGTAATAGGTAAATACGAGTCAGCTTATCGCTTTGAAGAACCTCGCGAGAAAAAAGATCAATTACTAAGCCTTGAACTAAAAGCCGACTTAGGTTTTGCAGAGCTAGTATCGGCAACCGGTATTTCGAGCTTTGATGCCGACGGTCAACGCGATCAAACAGACTTACTTATTCGTCTTGATTACGGCTATGAAGAATTCCCTTCGTTTTCAACGTTTACCCGTGAAATAGACGAAGAAGATACCTTCACTCAAGAAATTCGCTTAGTGTCTCAAAGCGACAGCGACTTTAACTGGATTGTGGGTGGCTTTTACAACAAAACAGAAACCGAAGCGTCAAGCCGAGAGTTTACCCCTGGGTTTGACCAATTCGCTATTGATAACTTTGGTGGCGAGCAGCTAAGACCTGACTCATTAGAATACTTAGAGCTTACAAAAAGTAAAGTCACTGAGTCTGCACTATTTGGTGAAGTTGGTTATCAAGTAACCGACAAATTAGATATTACCATTGGTGCCCGTTTTTACGAATACGATGTAGAGTCGCAAGCAGCTTTTGACTTCCCGCTAGCCAATACATTGTATGGTGGAGTAGATCCTGACAAAATCACCGTTGCATACGAAAAAGATGACGCTGGCGATAACGGTAACTTATTTAAATTTAATGCTAAATATCAATTTACTGATTCAGTAATGGGTTATGTAACAGTAAGTGAAGGCTTTAGAATTGGCGGCTCAAACGGTTTAGTGTCTTGTCCTGATCCAATTGTTGAGGATCAACAAACAGGTTGTGGTAAACCTGACGAATTATTATATGAAGCCGACACCACAACAAACTACGAGCTAGGCTTTAAAAGTACATGGTTTAGAAGCCAGCTACACTTTAACGCCGCGTTATTTAACGTAGATTGGGATGATGCGCAAATCACTGGCGCTACAGATATAGGTCAATTAACGTACCTTTCAAACGCAGGCAGCGCTAATGCAAAAGGGGTAGAAATTTCGACCCGTGCCATTTTATCTGACTCGTTTTCAGTTTACGCAACTTATGCCTACACAAAAGCAGAGCTAACATCAGACGCACCATTTTTGTTTAATGCCGATGGTACCGATGGCGCAGAAGACGGCGACCGTTTACCAGGCTCACCTGAAAATCAATTTTCGATGGGTGTAAACTATCAAACAGACGTGTTTAACGACAAAACGCTTGATATTAACTACGGTTTAACTGCGCAAAGCGACGTGCTTTCAAGAGTAGGGCTTCGTGATAACGGCGAAACACTACCAGGTTACAGCTTAAGTAATATATCAGCTAAATTAACAGCTGATGCATGGTCAACTACCCTATATGTTGATAACCTATTCAACAAATACGCGGTTACATCCGTTCGTCGTTCAGATGCCGATATAACATCAGCAAATGGTGCCGACATACAACGTAACTACGGCCATTACATTAATCGCCCGCTTACGGTAGGTGTTAAATTTAACTACAAATTTGAGATATAATTTATAGTAATTTTTAAACAATGTTTTAAGGCTCAAATTTATTTGAGCCTTTTTATTTTCTTTCACAAAATAATTACCAAAAACCATGCAGCCAAATTTAAAGCAACTTCATCAAAGCGCAATACACTCTCTAAACCAAGGTAAAATAGAGCAAGCACACAAAGCCCTAGTGGAGTTAGTTACACTCAAACCAGACTTTGCTGATGGGTATTTTTTGCTGGCAATGGTTAATTTAACTGTTGGGCAAATACACAAAGCAATAAAGCTCATCGAAAAAGCCCTCACCCTTGGCAAAAGTATTGAATATACCGCGCAACTTGCTAAATGTTACGCACTTACTGGCGAATTACAAAAAGCAAAAAACACCGCACTATCGGTGCCATTAAAGCAAATAACTAAAGCACTTGATGCCGACACACTCGGCGTTGCACTTACTCAAGCAGGCATTCACGAACAAGCACTTAACTACTTTGAGTGCGCTATTAAACTGGCTAATACAGCCAACAAAGCTCAACCCCCGTTTTATTATAACTACGGTGTAAGCGCTAAATTTTTAGGACTGTTTGATAAAGCTCAACACGCTTTTGAAAATGCCATAGCGCTTAACCCACTGCATCATCAAAGTCATTTTGCATTAAGTGATTTAACTAAAGTAAGTAAGCAAAACAATCATATTGAGCGCTTAAAAAATGTATTTGAGCAAGCAACACACCCCGATGCAAAACTGCATATTGGCCATGCTTTAGCAAAAGAGTATCAAGATCTTGGTGAATTTTCAGAGGCTTTTAACGCGTTAGAGCAAGGTAAATTAGCAAAACGTGCTGTACAACCGTTTGATCATAAAAGCTCAACTGAGTTATTTGAACACATTAAACACTTAAGTGAGCAGCATAAACAAGCGCCAACACAAGGTAACCCAACGGCCGAACCTATTTTTGTATTAGGCATGCCCCGCTCTGGAACCACATTGGTTGAGCGTATTTTATCGAGCCACAGCGACGCGCAATCAGCCGGTGAATTACAAGACTTTGGCCTAAGTGTTAAAAAGCTGAGCCAAACACAAACACCCCATGTGCTCGACACTCAAACGCTCAGTAAAGCCTACGAGCTTGATTTTAATCAGCTTGGGTCAACCTATTTAAACGCAACACGCGTAATAACAGGCAGCCATAAACACTTTATTGATAAGCTCCCGTTTAACTTTTTTTATATCGATTTAATAACCAAAGCACTGCCAAACGCCAAAATAATTTGTATGCTGCGCGATCCAATGGACACCTGTATTGGCAACTATCGCCAATTATTTACCATTAATAACCCCTACTACGCGTACTCGCTCGATTTACTCGACACAGCAAAATTTTACAGCCGTTTTTACAAACTACTGCAGCACTTTAGTACCCTGCACAGCAATATAAAATTAGTAAAATACGAAGAATTAGTCGCACAGCCCGAGCAACAAATTAAAGAGTTAGTCAGCTTTTGTAACCTAGAGTGGCAAGCACAATGTATAGATTTTCACTTAAACACCGCACCGGTCTCTACCGCCAGTAAAGTACAAGTACGCCAACCACTTAACAATAAAGCAATTGGGCGCTGGAAAGCATTTAAGCCCCATACTGATAAAGCAGTGGAGTACCTTTTAAAACAAGGTATTAGTATTGAGTAAACGCTTTATTTTACCGGTGAGAGACGCCAAATAAGAGGCTTTGTGTACGTGTGTAGATCGGATAAGCGAAGCGCCATCCGACACAGTAAAATACCTTGCCAATTATTATCTACATTTTATGTTGTGGAGTGGCGGAGAATGCCAACAGCAGATATTACCTTTCAAAGCCTTTAGTGGGACTGCTAAGCCACCATTGCAGTCATTGAGGTTTAAGTTAAAGAGCCAATAAAACTAACACTTCACTTTGTCATCCATTGCTCTACTATGTATAACCAAAATCAGGATGAAATAAGGCCATACATTTCTGTTATTATGAAAAATCTATTATCCATTCGTTCTTATAGCACAAAACCAACCCGTCACTCACATCACTTTAATCAATTGGTTTTACCTTTACGTGGTGTCATAAATATATGCGTTGGTGATTTCAATGGTAAAGTTGCGCCAAGTGAGTGTGTTGTAGTTAAAGCCAATGAAGAGCACTTGTTCACTGCAGATACTGAAGCTAGATTTGTAGTTGTGGACATGAAAAACCTACCCCTAAATATTTCATCTTCTCACTGTATTGTTTTTGCAATTAACTCATCCCTTAAAAGTTACTTAACCTTTATCGAAAACCAATTAGAAAATAAAGTTAATGCTCAATTAGAACAGGCGATGTTTGAAATGTTCAGTTTACTGCTTGCAGAGCAACCTTTATTGCCAAAAGTAGATAACCGTATTGGTACAGCAATATCCTTCATAGAGCAAAATATTGCAGAGCAACTTCACATTAAACGCCTGGCTGAATCTGCTTTTCTAAGCGAAACGCAGTTTAAGAAACTATTTAAGCAACAAACAAATATGACTGTGATGAAATACGTAACCAAACTTCGTATGGAAAAAGCGCAAGCTTTACTAACACACACAGATTATCCACTATCAATCATTGGTGAAAAAGTAGGCTACAAAGAGCCGTCAGCCTTTAGCCGAAAGTTTTCACAATACTTTGGCCTACCACCTAATAAATTCAAAAAGTAAACTTAGTCTTTATTGTCAACGATAGCGTCTTAATTGTTAAAAACTCCTTTCATCATTAGCATACAATTTCTGTATTGAAATAATAAAAAACAGGTTTCACTATGCAAAGTCATCACGGAAGTTTTAAAGGTGTAATTGCTATCATTATTGCTAGTTTTTTGTGGGGAACAACAGGCACCGCAGCAAGCTATTCCCCTGATGTGAGTTCGTTTGCAATTGGTGCATTCTCTATGGGAATAGGGGGAATGCTACTTGTTATTACAGCACGAAAAACGTTATTTATAGATTATAAGCTCATGATTTCACAGCCTAAGGTATTACTTTTAGGTGCCGCTTCTGTCGCTATTTATCCATTAGCATTTTATACTTCAATGCGTTTATCAGGTGTTGCAATTGGCACTGTAGTTTCAATTGCTACGGCACCTTTTTTTGCTGCAATCCTTGAAAGCCTAATTAGTAAAAAAAATATATCACTGGAATGGGTACTGAGTTTTGTTATTGGAGCTATAGGTATTACTTTATTAACGTTAGGTAGAGATCAGAGTAATGATCCTTCATACAGTATTAATCAACAGAGCCTGGGTATTCTTTTGGGGTGTATTGCTGGATTAACCTATGCAGGTTATTCATGGGCAGCAAGGAGTTTAATTGAAAGTGGAGTTCATTCGAAATCGTCAATGTCAGGACTGTTTGGTTGTGCTGCTTTATTGTTACTCCCTTCATTATGGTTTACAGGTGATAACTTATTTTCAAGCGCAACCAATGCATTGGTATCTTTGTATATGGCAGTAATTCCAATGTTTTTAGGATACTTATTATTTGGTTTTGGCTTGAATTATATAAATGCAAGTAAAGCAACATTAATTACCTTAATAGAACCATTAGTTGCAACTGTTTTAGCCGTTTTCGTTATTGGTGAAAGGTTTAAGATAATTGGTTGGATAGGTGTGGCTTTGGTATCACTATGCCTATTAATGCAAACCATCAAACCTCAAAAGCAATTAAGAGTACCTATTAAATCTATGTAGCTTAAGAGCATTGACAATGCTTTTAAAAGCTTACCAAAGGGTATAATTCATTTATATAAAGTAAAAAATATGAACGCTCGTAACGAACGTTCATAACGAACGTTCATAAAGAACGTTCATAAAATGTAATAACCAAGGAGACGAGTATTGACTTCATACATCATAATTTCTCACAGTCTGCCTCACGCTCACAGCCGAACTTCGCTAAAGTGCCATTTATAGTATTTGAATTTAGGTCTAGATTGATGATCGTAAATGCCAGCATAGCGGTTGTTCAAGTATTTATATTTAGATGACTTATTTGTATCCCCCCTAATCTCTGCCATATTAGAAAGTTACTGGTTAAGATTAGGTTTTTGTATCGCTGATAAAGATGCATATCATGTTCATCACTCTTCTTTATCCAGCAACTCCATTAATCCAACCAGTGCAGCGAAAAGTACAGCCCCTACAGGCCAAATTATCCAAGTTACGCCCCAATCCATAGTCCATAAGCTCCAACCAAGAAAGATAGCGATTAGCAAAGGCCAGTAGAATGCAGCGAGTTTTTCAGCACGTTTTACACGTCTACTCTTTACGGTATCTAGAGGCCCATCTTTTAGAATATTGTTATAAGCCTCGTATTTAGCCGCAACAGGAGACACAATGTATATCCCAGCGGCTATGATGAGCATAAGTACAATTAGCATCATTAGAGTTATACTTGGGCCTCTGAAAAGCATACTAGCAAACATAAGAGGTGCAAAACTGATAATGAACATAAATATACCCAACGATAATCTTCGATTATAGGTAGGTCTGAACTTTGTTAATTTTTCATTGAAAACACCATGTACACCATAGGCTAATTCAAATGCTTCATTATCTATTACCGCTATATCGCTTTCATATTGGTTGGCTCTGAGAAAAAAATTTATTCCCATAGAGACCATAACTACAATACACACAACTCCTATCGCTGCTGCGATATTGCCTGTCAGGTTCAATCGATTGGTTTCAGCCATTGCCAAGAAGAAAAACAAAGGTACTACTGAGCATAAACAAAGTATAACTCCTTTAGTGATTAAGGCTGACACTTCCATCTTATTTTCAATATATTTTGCTGCTTGTTCTAAACTAATTTGAATGATATCAGGCTTTTTATTTTCATCATGAGAATCAAA
Source organism: Pseudoalteromonas sp. SR43-3 (assembly GCF_014163875.1). Taxonomy (NCBI): domain Bacteria; kingdom Pseudomonadati; phylum Pseudomonadota; class Gammaproteobacteria; order Alteromonadales; family Pseudoalteromonadaceae; genus Pseudoalteromonas; species Pseudoalteromonas sp. SR43-3. The sequence continues at coordinate 41,649 of NZ_JACJEC010000010.1, forward strand.
AGCTTCATTCTCATCTCTTAGTAGAAAGTCAGTAGATACGTCAAAAAGCTCCGCCAACATAATTATCCTATTTAAATCAGGTATGCTATTAGTACTTTCCCACTTAGACACTGACTGCCTAGAAACATTCATCTTTCCAGCCAATTCTTCCTGCGACCAACCAACTTGTTTTCTTAATCTGACAATCTTTTCTGCTAAAATCATAAAGTTCATTCCTTCATTTGTTGTTGAGCGGTAAGCATAGAAAGTCAGGTAGTTGCAGACCAGCAAGTCAAGTTGTTAATTTGTCAACCAGCGGTTGCAATTAGGCTAAACAGCTAAATTTAAACATTTTATTTGGTGCTAGCAAGTTAGTTTTTCATTTTGAGAGTCGAACCAAATCAGACATCCTAAATATAACTAAGCTGTCAATCTATGGCAAAATTTCCCCATCAGACAGGTCTTCCAGCCCAAAAGCTTAAAAGGTGCCCGTTTGATCCAATTTTGTCACTCGTTTAGGGAAGAGTTTAGTGTTTAATTGCTAAAATCACCTATAGCATAACTAGGGCATCCATAGTTAAACCACCTCAAAAAAAGAATGTTAGGAATGGGTCAATTTTGTTGGCTAACGGTTGCTCGATTTAAGTTGTTAATTTACATTATTATTGATAATTTTCAGTAATTTGACATGATTAATTCATTAGAAATCTGTGTAAAAATTAAATGCTAGCGTCTTCTATACTCACAAAGTGATCTTGAAACCGAATTCATTACTGACTGCTTTAGGCTCAAATGAACATCAAGTGATGGAAGTTCAAAGGCAGCAACGAGCTTACACTAGCCCCTCAAACATGCAGTATATATTGGTTTGAATTACCAATAATCTGTTTATTCTTTTACAAAAACTAATGTCAGCTTTCGGCTAATAGTTAGCTTTAGTAAAGCAGGTTCGAACGTCAGCTATAGAGAAAAATGGATTCCAATTACAAGATGCTTGAGCGGCTGTTAATCGCTCCTAGCCGCCTTTAAAAGTCATTCAAACAAGATTAAATTTTAAAACCCTGTTTTAAAATAGGCATACCCGCCGAAGGGATCTATCGCTAATTCATAATATTTAGTTCAGTTAATCTGGGCGCACCACTACGTTTATTTACTTTAGTGTCGGTTCAACGGTAAATAATGTCGATTCAGATAAACATTAATGAAGCAGGTTAAAAAACTCGCTAAATTCATTATCAACAAAACGCCAAATACCTATTTTGATAAGGAATATAGTCATGAACATTATTACAAAAACAGTTATAGCACTGAGTTTAACAAGCCACTTTAGTGCGCATGCCATTGACCTGCGAGTCGACAATATTCGTGTATACCAAAGTAATTCGCAAAGCTTTTCTGCGCCGAGTTCGCTTTATATTGACGATGGTAAAATTGTAAACGTTGCCAAAGCGACCGACCCACTACAAAACGCCGATAAAACTATTGATGCCAACAACCAATATGCAATACCAGGTTTAATTGATTTACATGTACATTTGGGTTCATCAGGCAGTAACTTTTCTGAGTTTCAGTATTTGCCGGTTAAATCGCACTTTAATTCTAATTTGTATTTAGGCGTAACTAACATTGTTGATTTGTTTTCGTTTGAGCAAACCCTAAACGAAGCCGCTCAATTAGAAGAAGCCCAACTAACCCCTAACCTTTTTTATGCAGGTACATTGTTTACCAACCCTGGCGGGCATGGCACGCAGTTTGGTGGCAACGCTTACGAAATTGCCAAAAATGAAGACATAGCAGCGCTATGGAAAAAACATATAAGCACCCAGCCCCATGTAACTAAAGCGGTTATTGAAACCTTTGGCGGTGTGGGTAAATCGTTGACTGATAGCCAATTAAGCGATCTTGGTAAGCGCTCTAAAGCGGCTAATTTACCGTATTTTGTGCATGTTTCTACACTAGATGATGGCAAACGCGCTATTAAGGCCGGTGCAACGGCTTTAGCCCACGGTATTAATAGCGAAGCGATAGATGATGAGTTTATTACGCTAATGAAACAGCATAATGTAACCTACATTCCTACCCTTGCGGTGTACCACAACCATAGCGATGAAAAGCATAACCATACTATTAGCTCACAAAACGAGTTACTAAAAACCATTCCCGAAAAGCTTCAAGAGTGCTTGTTTGAAAATGTGCCTGCGCCTTCAAAATGGAAAGAACACGCATGGAGTAAACGTAAAACCGCTTATGCAAATATTCAAAAGTTACATAAAGCTAATATCACTATAGGCACCGGCTCTGATGCCGGAAACCCATACACAATCCATGGAACAGGGTTACATAACGAGTTAGATGCACTTAAAAAAGCGGGCCTAACTAATGGTGAAATAATTAATGCGGCAACGGTTAACGGCGCACAAGCGATCAATAAAGCAGATAGTATTGGTAAGCTTGCTAAAGGCTTTGAGGCAAGCTTTATACTGCTTAAGCAAAACCCACTTGATGATATAAACCATATTCACACAATCTCAGAGGTTTATAAAGCAGGTATACAAGTAAACCGCCCAGCGCTTATTGCTCAAAACAAAGCCATAAAGCCACAAGGCCCCACTTGTAATGAAGTAATTAAAAGCAGCCAAGCGCAGCATGTTATTGATGATTTTACCGGTGATACACCATGGCAAGCCTTAAGCGACTCGGTAATGGGTGGTCAGTCTGTGGCAACGCTTACCACGCATAAAAATAGCTTAACTATAGATACAACCATTACAAAGCCAACAAGCTTTGGCGCGTGGGCAGGCGCTGAAATAAAATTTACATCACCGGCTGATGCTTCAGCATTTAAAGGTGTGCGCTTAACGTATAAAGGGTCTACCACGCCTTTTGCTTTGTCTGTTTATCATAGTGATGTAAAGGATTGGGATCACTTTAGTGTACTTTTAAAGCCGCGCGATGAATGGACCGCGCTTGATATTCCCTTCACTACACTTAAACAATTTGGTTTTGGTAGCCCAGTTACGTGGTCGGCAACAGAATTAACTGGGGTTAACTTAATGTGGCGTAAAATGCCAGGCGCAAGCAATGAGCTATTAAAAAACACACTACAAATCAAAGAGCTAACTTACTTTTAAATGAGTAGCAGTCAAAACACAAAATCATTTGGGTTTTGACTGTTTTTTGTTATGGTTTAATCACTTACAAAAAGAAGCACATACTATGCTCAAACATCCATTTTATAAATACAGCTTTTTTACTCTACTTATTGTAGATATTGCTTATGCCCTTGGGCTAATAATCGCGAACTCCGCACCCTTTACTACTGGTAGTGCACTCGCTGCAACTGTGTGGTTCGTTACTTTTTACTGGGTTCCTGTTTGGAGTGCGGCAGCGGTTATTTTTTACCTTCGCAATAAACACATTAACAAAATAGCATTTGAATGGTTAATTGCAGTTGTATTTATGGCACTTGGTAATGTGCTTACCGATATATTACTCACACAGCTTTTTGATGGGCATAAATCGATGGGAGTATTTGTTGTATTTAACGGCTTACTTTGGGGATCGTGTATTTACTTTACCAGTATTTTTATTGAAAATAAAAAACGCGCAACAGCCGAAAAACACGCACTTAAACAAGCCCAACTTGCTACATTACGATATCAACTAAACCCTCACTTTATGTTTAATAGCTTAAATACAATTTCGGCCTATATTCATACAAACCCTGATTTAGCCGATGAAGTACTGCATGAACTTGCTGATATTTTAAGGTACTCCCTTGATACCGCCGAGCAACAGCAAATACCTTTACAGCAAGAGCTTACAATAATAGAAAAATACTTAAATATTGAAAAAGCACGCTTTGGCGATAAACTTCAGGTTAATTACCATATTCCCAATAGGCTTAAAGACATATCGCTACCACCGCTACTTATTCAGCCAATTATTGAAAACGCCATTAAACACAACGCCAACCAAACTTCGCTAATACTTAATATAACCCTGAGTGAGCTTCCAAACGGCGTTAAAATACAAATTAGCGATAATGGTAAGGGTTTTTCGAGCGATGTAATAAAGCACGGGCATGGCAATGGTGTAGGGATGAAAAACATACTCAAGCGCGTCAAACAACTTGGTAAAAGTAAGGTACTACTGAGCAATAATAATGGTGCAGTGGTTACGTTGGAGCTAGCACTATGAACAGCAAAAACCAGCAACATACTATTACTAAAATGCGCGTATTATTTGCCGATGACGAGCTTCCCGCTCGCGAAAAATTAAGCCATCAATTAAGTTTAATGGAGCATGTTGAATTGGTGGCTATGGCTACAAATGGCAAAGAGGCTATTACATTAATCAATGAGTTGACCCCTGATGTGGTATTACTTGATATTCAAATGCCTGAAATTAACGGTCTTGAGCTTATTGATTTACTTAACTACCAGCCCATTATTATTTACACAACCGCGTATGACCAATTTGCTATTGAAGCTTTTGAGCACGCCTCAACTGACTACTTACTCAAACCTTTTCCTATTGCTAGGCTAAAAAAAGCTCTCGCCAAAGCGCAGCAGCAACTAGAGCAACAACGTGCACATACCCTAGTCAATCACGAACCCAACGAGCAAACGTTTACATTAACCAAAAACACTATAAATAAACTCATTAGTAAAAACGGTGAGCGGATATTTTTACTCTCCCCTAGTAATATTAAATTTATTAAATCGGAGCAGGGCAATAGTTTGGCGTGGAATGGCGATACATTTCATCATTTAAGCGATACACTTGATCAGCTTGAGCATGCTTTAGCTGCACATAACTTTGTACGAATCCACCGCAGTTATTTGGTTAATATTGACCACATTAAAGAAATACAGCGCTGGTTTAATGGCAAACTTATGGTGATTGTAAATGACGATATTAAATCTGAACTAAGCACCAGCAGAGCCGGCGCAGATAAGTTAAAGCAATTGCTGCATATTTAACTTATCCAATATGCTACTGGTCGTTACTCGAATACACACTTAAAATAGGGAATTTATAATCGGCAAACGATACAGTTACCGATTGTGTTTCGTTGCCTTTAAAACCGAGTTTAAATTCCATTGGCATAAATCGGCTGCCGTCAGCAAAAAGTGCAAGTAAGTGCTCCTCGCCTAATTCTCGATTGCCCGACGATAAGTTAATTAGCGTTATAACAGCCCAGCGTTCGCCCTCTTCATTGCTCATTAATACATAATTAACGATTTTAAAATCCCCTTTTTTAGGGGTTATGTTGCTATCGTTTGCAAACGATAAGTGCATGCTATTTGGTACTGCACGGTCAACATTTAGCGCTTTGATAGAGTAGGCTTGGCTTGCCCACGAAAGCACCAATAAAATGATCACTAAGGCTTTCTTCACTGTGAGTTCCTTTTTATTACCTAGTAAAATACCTAGTAAAATACCTAGTAAATTACCTAATAAATTACATAACAATAACTGTTTAAATTATATTCGCATTCCATACCTATTATGTAAACAAACAATTATCACAATTTTATCCAGCGCTTTGGCTGCGCCACTACAGACTAAGCGCTCATTCAGTGTGCTTGCGCTACTTTGAGGTAATAACTAGTGATAAGAGTAAATAATTAAAAGCTAACTTAAAGTAAAAAGCGCGATTAAACAGGAGTATAAACGTATGGCAAGCACACATAAAAACTCAACAACGGATTTATCTGATCCCAGTAACAGCATTCAAGTAAGAGGGGCGCGCGTTCACAACTTAAAAAATGTAGACGTTGATTTACCTCGTAACGCATTGGTTGTTTTTACAGGAATATCGGGCTCTGGAAAGTCGTCGCTTGCGTTTGGAACGCTGTTTGCTGAGTCGCAGCACCGTTACCTTGATTCAGTATCGCCGTACGCCCGAAGGTTGATAGATCAAGTTGATGAGCCCGATGTTGATTCTATTGAAGGGCTACCGCCTGCCGTTGCTTTGCAGCAGCAACGCGGCGCACCGTCGGTTCGCTCATCAGTTGGCAGCATAACAACTATTTCTAACGCGCTACGCATGCTTTACTCTCGTGCTGGCGAATACCCCAAAGGGCAAGGCATACTTTACGCCGATGCGTTTTCGCCGAATACGCCACAAGGTGCGTGCCCAGAATGCTCAGGAATAGGCCGAGTGTTTGAAGTAACCGAAAAGCTACTTGTGCCAGATGATACAAAAACTATTCGCCAGCGCGCCATTGAAGCGTGGCCACCAGCATGGCAAGGTAAAAACCTAAGCCGTATACTTACCTCGCTTGGTTATGACATAGACACACCTTGGAACAAACTTTCTAAAAAAGCACGGGATTGGATTTTATTTACCGACGAAACACCTAGTGTGCCGGTATACCCAGATTACACCTATGAGCAAACACAAAATGCGATAAAAAATAACGAAGATCCAAGCTACATGGGAACTTTTTCAAGCGCTAAACGCTTTGTTTTACAGTCTTTTGCTACTACCCAAAGCCCGCGTACTAAAAAGCGCGTATCACAGCTTATGCAAATATCGCAGTGCCCTACTTGCCAAGGTAAAAAATTAAAACAAGCATCGTTAAGTGTTAAATTTGCAGGGCTTGATATTGGCGAGCTATCTCAACTTACATTAAACGAGCTTGCTAAAAAACTAAGTAACGCCGCCAATACCAAAGTAAATAAAAATACAAAAAATCCAGAGCAAGCCATTGTTACGCAGCGCATTGCCAGCGATATACTCACCCGTATTGAAGCACTAACCATGCTTGGTTTAGGATACTTGTCGCTTGAGCGTACAACGCCAACGCTCTCACCCGGAGAGCTACAACGGTTGCGACTTGCCACACAAATTCGCTCTAAATTATTTGGGGTAGTTTACGTGTTAGATGAACCTTCAGCGGGTTTACACCCTGCAGACACTCAAGCACTTTTAAAAGCGCTTGATGAGCTAATAGCGGCTGGCAATTCTGTATTTGTTGTTGAACACGATGTTAGCGTTGTTAAACATGCCGATTGGATTGTTGATGTAGGCCCTGATGCAGGTGTCCATGGTGGCAACATTATTTACAGCGGCCCTGTTGAAGGGCTAAGAAAAATAAAAAATTCGCACACCGGTCGCCACCTTTTTGCTAAAGACGCCAGTCAAAAATCTACTCAAAATAGCGCTCAAAAAAAGGAGCAAAGGCAGCCAAAAGCGTGGTTAAAATTGGCAGATATTGAGCGTAACAATCTTAAAAAACTCAATGCAGAATTTCCACTAGGTGTTATGACAACCGTTACTGGTGTTTCGGGCTCTGGTAAATCAAGTTTAGTAAGCCAAGCGTTAGTAGAACTTGTTTACGAAGCACTTGGGCAAAAAATAATAACGGAAGCGCCAACCGACGAAGCCGACTTACTCGAACAAGAGCTGCAAACACACACCAGCGGAAAAATCATTGAAGGTATAAATAATATAAGCCGCCTGATTACCGTAAATCAAAAAGCGATTGGCCGTACCCCTCGTTCAAACTTAGCTACCTATACGGGTTTATTTGATCATGTGCGTAAACTATTTGCTTCTACCCAAAAAGCGAAAGAGCGCCGTTACGATGCCGGTCGCTTTTCGTTTAATGTTGCTAAAGGTCGCTGTAAAAACTGTGAGGGCGTTGGCTTTGTGAGTATAGAGCTACTGTTTTTACCTAGTGTTTATTCACCTTGCCAAGTGTGTCATGGCAAACGTTATAACGAGCAAACACTTGAGGTTACATATCGTGATAAAGACATAAGCGATATCCTCAATTTAACGGTTGAATCGGCGCATACCTTTTTTGAAAATGAACCTGCAATACTGCGAGCACTCGATGCACTTATGCAAGTTGGTCTTGGGTATTTACGTTTAGGGCAACCTGCCACTGAGCTTTCGGGCGGTGAAGCGCAGCGTATTAAATTAGCAACTGAACTACAACGTACGCAGCGCGGTAACACCCTTTATATTCTTGATGAGCCAACTACAGGCCTGCATCCATCGGATGTATCAATGTTAATGGCGCAGTTAAATAAATTAGTTGATGCTGGCAATACCGTCATTATGGTTGAACACGATATGCAAGTAGCCCGCAATAGTGACTGGGTTATTGATGTAGGACCCGGTGCTGGCGAAGAAGGCGGCTTAATTGTAGCGCAAGGTTCACCCGAAAAAGTGGCAAGCGTAAAGGCGAGTAAAACCGCACCATTTTTACTTAAATAGTTAATGGGTGACGCTTTTAGTTGTATAAAAGCGTCACCTATATATGGTAGTTAACGCTGAAAATAACGGCTTGAGATAGATTAATTATCCAAAGTTCAGGTTTACTAATACATCCCGTTTTTATCTTGGTAACCAATCAGAAATAGCCTTACCTATTTCGTGCGGCGAATCTTCTTGAATATAGTGAATACCGCTTACGGTTACCTCAGTTAGGTTTGGCCATGTGCGCACAAAGTCTCTTGCGTAACCAACTAAAAAAGCACCCGGTTCAGCATTAATAAATAGCTTTGGAATATCGTGAGAGTTAGCTAAAAAACTCGCATAGCTTTTTACTGAAGCCACGGTATCGGCAGGCTCTCCAGCAATGGGCAGTTGGCGAGGCCCTGCTAAAATTGCACGGCGATCTTCCCCTGAATTAATAAAGGGTCTGCGATACTCATCATGCTCTGCCTGCGTTAATTTGCGTGCAATGGTCGCTGGTAATATTGTTTCAATAAAAAAGTTGTCATCAAGCACCATTTTTTCACCCTCAGCTGAGCGCATAGTGCCAATAGGGCCGTGCAAATCTTTAGGAAAATCGTCCCATGTTGGAAAGTCAGTAACAATTGCTTCCATAAACGCAATTGCTTTTACTGCATCACGATGTATATTAGCCCAGTTAAAACCAACGCCTGAACCCCAATCGTGTAGCACCAAGGTAACGTTATTATTTACACCCAACGCTTCTAAAAGTGCAAATGTGTATTTGCTGTTTTCAGCAAGTGAGTAGCTGCCCTCATGGGTGTTATCTAACTTTTGCGAATCTCCTAATCCAATCATATCAATAGCAATTAAACGCCCTTTTCCTTGCAAATAGGGCATAACGTTTCGCCAAAGAAAGCTAGATGTAGGGTTACCATGTAAAAATACAATAGGATCACCTTCTCCTTCATCTATGTAGGCCATTTTTTATCTAATACTGTTTTAAACTTTTTTGTATAACGTAATGTTTCTGAATCATTTTTCATTTAATTATATCGCTTTATTTAACTGATGAGCTGGCGGTAAATCCTCGCTCATCTAATTTGTGTAATATTCGAAGTAGATTAACTAATTTCGAGTTAATATACATGACTGAGTCACACAATAAATGAGAGCGCTTAATTTGTCACTATATTTATATGATCGAATCACATATAATTAAATTTATGAAAAATGAAAAATATATATTAAATTTAATCGGCACGTTTGCTACTTCTGTTTCTAATGACGTTGAAAAACAGATTGCTGAATTAGGCGGGCGAAGCCTAAGCCACGAAGCGGCACTGGTCACTATTTACAATCATCCGAATGAAACCATTGATGTACTAAGCAAGGTTTTAGGCTTAACGCATTCTGGTGCAGTTAGATTAATAAATACACTTGAAAAAGAAGAACTTGTAGAAAGGCGAAAGTCAGTAAAAGATGCCCGCTCTGTTGTTTTATGCGTAACGGATAAAGGAAGTAAAAGGGTTGAACTAGTACTAGGCAGCAGAGAAACAGCCACCTCTAAAATACTAAACAACTTTAATGATGAACAAAAACAAAGTTTTTTAAGTTTGATAGAAGTAGCACTTGGCAGCCTAACAAGCGAGCAGGTAGAAGCACGTAAAATATGCAAATTATGTAACGAAGGTGTATGCCGTAAACAAGGCTGCCCGGTAGAAAACTCAATTAAGTAACTAATTACTTCATGCATCTGCCCACTATAAACGTATTAAATTATTTGCTTTAATACGTTATCGCTCAAAGTGTTAGCTCTTTAAAAAGCGTTCTATTTTAGGTTTTACCGTAACCGACATTATCAGCATTATAGTTAAACCTATTGGTAATGCGGCTAATAACCCTTCAGCCCATCCAGTTACAAATACACGCATATCTGCATAGCCAATATTATTAGTAGCGGTAACAAACGCCATCACCGACTCCATTATCAGCGCCATAAAAACACTAATCACTAAATTACGTTTTAGCTCGCTACTAGTAGGCAATAACTTATTAACTAGCTTATGCATTAAGGTCATCATTACAAAACCAACAGGCGCCATAACCAATACTGCACTTATAAATGAGGTAAACCAGTCGGCATAAAAATGCTCTGTAACACCCACATTCACATAAGTCATAATGCCAGTTAGAGTACCGCCGATTAGAGTGATAATACTAACCATAACCAGTATTTTATAAATTACAGGTGTTTTTTTAGGCTCAACCATAACTGGATTTGCTGATACGGGTGTACTCATTTTTGGGCATGCCTTAAGCGTTAAGTAGATGACAAAATCAACTATAGCAAATTAATTGATAATATCAACTACTTTAAATTGGTTGGACCGCCTAAGATTAAAAGTAGTGGTAGCACTCGATGCAACCACTACTTTATGAGTATTTAAATTTATTCTGATTTATTAGCTATTTTTTGAAGATTCTCATGAATTTTAAATAATACAATTAATAGCTCACACCAGATGCGCGCACCAATTGCCCCACCAACAATTATGGCCAAACCACTAATGAAACCACCACCATACTTAGCAAACATTGTTGTTACACCTGAGATCAAAGTACCTATTAAAATTAACCAGTAAACGAATGTAATTATTTTTGGGGTTAACATTGAATCAAAAAAGAATATATCTTTCATTTTAGTCCTTTATAACTCCGTTTAAGAATACTAGTTTAGCGGAGTTAGAAACTAAACTAGTAATATAGAATTTTTTATTACTTATTTAAACTATCTAGCTCTTTTTCAAGATCTTTCATCGCTTTTTGGGCTTTAAACTCTTCGTAAAGCGCTTCGCGTGAACTAGGATCTAGACGCTTACCAGATTGAGCTACTAGGTTATTAAATGTTTCTTGTGTATTGCTCATTACAACGAATGTACAAAGTTGCTTTACCCCGTCTAATTTAGCAAATGCAACTTCTTGTGGCACAGCACCCACAAGGCTTTGCTGTGCAACTTGCTTACTTACTTGCTCAAAAGTTCCACCAACGTTTAGCTCATCATTACTTTGTGCTTTACGTTGGTATAGCTTGTCCATAACGCTTGCTTTAACCTGTATTTGCTGAGATAAATCGGCGCGAGCAGCTGCAATTGCTTGTGCTCTGTCGGTTGACATACTGCCTGACCAAGGTACGCATGACGACGATGCTAAACCTTTATCAGACACAGGTAATAACACCCAACTTGGTACTGAATCATTTTTTGCTAATGGCTCCGACTGTGTTTTTTCAGTGCTTGAACACGCACCTAATGCTAAAGCGGCTATTAGAGGTAATAACTTTTTCATTTTAAATTCCTTTCAATTGCTTTTGATAATAAGCGGTGCGTTTTACCACTTTTTGTAAATAGTTACGGGTTTCTTGCGCAGGTAAATTGTTAACCATTAGGGTGTAAACCTTCTCAGCTGACATTGCATTAGCTGCAATACTTGCTTGGTTCAGTGATTTAGAGCCACTCAGCGTTTTGGCTACGTTACCTGGGCCAGTATTATAAGCGGCAATACTCATGTAAATTCTTGATTGCACATTACGTACATTTTTAAAGTAACGATTACTTAAAATATGCACATAAGTGCTGCCTGCTTCTACGTTATTATCAGCCTGAAATAAGTACTCAGGGCTAAGTAATAGCGGTTTACCTTGCAAAAAATTGCTCACATCTTTACCCGCTGAAGTAGGCACTATTTGCATTAAACCAAAAGCAGGAATTGGCGAGCGTGCAAGCGGATTAAAACTCGATTCGGTATGTATAATTGCCAATAACAGTGCGGGATCTAAGTTATAACGCTTGGCTTGCTGTTGGACTTCTGGTAGATAACGTTTTGCTTGGTTCGAAAGTGTATTATCGGGCAATTTATAGCTAATTGTTACTCTGTCTTTTTGTTTAGTTATTACAGGTGCCTTTGCAGTGAGCACCTCTTTTACAATCTCTGTAGAGAGCACCGTTTGCTCGACTATTTTTTTAGCTTGAGTCGTTGTTGGTGACTTACTTTGCTCAACTTTTTTATTTAAAGGCTTACCCGTTGAGGTAAAGTTTTTGCTTTTTATTGTGTTATTTGCCGCAATATAAACGGGATCATTTGAAAGTGTTTTATTTACCGTTACTTGTGAAAGCTCATTTAATTGCTGCTTTGCATATTCAACTGCTTGCTCGTCGTTTTGGCTGTTTAATAACTCAACAACGACTTCACCACTTTCGAAATTTACACTCGTGCGTTTATTTAGATCATCACTGTATTTAACCCACACTGTTGAGCTTGGCAGGTTTGGATCTTGCCACTTTTGGGTTACTTGTTCTAAATATGCATTTTGCGCATTATGCCAAGCACTTACAAACGCTTCAAATTCTTGCTTTTGCTGTTGTTCGTACTGACTAAACTCACTTTGACGCTTTTTTAAAAAAGCCTCAAATTCGGCTTCTTCACTTGTTTGAGCTAAGCTATTTAAGCTCATAGTTAAACAAGCTAAAGCGCTAATTTTTAGTAGTATTTTAACTTTTGAGTGCATTTTTTATATCCCTATAAAATTAAAAATAACTACTTAAATCATCAGCAGATAGATTATCAAACTCAGTTTGAGCAGCTAAGTTTAAACGCTTACAGTCTATGCTTCCACATCGCCGGGTTAACGAAATTACTTGCTTATAGCGCTTATTAACAAACCAGGTTTGTGCAACTGAGGCTCTCGCTTCGTCGAGTTTTAGCTCACTCGCTTTTAAATATTTATCGAGATAGCTTAAACGTTGCTCCTCTGGCGATTGATCCGCTGCTAATGCTACTGCATCAGACATCGTTGTAGGGTGATTCAATGCAACTTGCAATAAAGGGCGTAAGTTTGCTTTATCTTTTTGGCTACCAACTTGCCAAGCCGCTCTAATGGCAAGTCCAGCTTCGTTAATATCTTGCGCGACAGGTGTTACAACACCAGTACAAGTTAACCATTCTTGCTGTTTTTCTTGCTCATAGTCCGTAATTTCAGCGTCAATAAAGCTTACCGACTCTGGCAAAGTAATATTGAGCTTATTAGCTAAAGTATTTTTAATAATACGACGATCAGGCAAGGTCAATGCATTTCGACATGCCTGCTCAAGCGCATTTTTTGCACTCGATTTTAACGCCATTACTCGGGCGTATTGACCATTAGCCTGACTTTTAAAAAAAGCAGTTTGTTGTTCAATGGTTTGCTCTGAGTCGAAAGTGGCCGAAGCCACCAACGAAAGCGCTAAAATAGGTGCTAGCATTAAAGTTCCTTTTCGCTCGCTACTTTACCTGATGCACCTTGAGGGTTAGCCGCTTTTTCGTTTAACCCACCGTGTGCTTTTATTTTGTGGCCGTAGTGACTTACACCGTTAACAGTTTGGCCATTATTACCTTCCATCTCTTTAGCTGCTTTGCGTGCCGTTGCCTCTAAGCTTGGCGCATAAACAGCTACGCTGTACTGCCAAAATCCATCATCACTTGCAAAACTTTTAACACTTACACCAGGTGGTAATTTACCTTTTGCAACGGTTGAATACTCGTCAGATGTTTTTAATTGATTTAAAAACGTACTGCGATCTTCTTCAAGAATTTCTACTTGTTGCGGATCATTTAAGTATGGGTCATCGTACTCAAACTGTTTAGTACCTTCCATTTGCTTTTCGTCAAAACTACCTTTCCAATACACTTTTTCACCTTGAATAGTGGCAAGCAACGCAGAACGCGCACGTGTTTGCGATTGCGATTTAGCAACGCCTTTAAGCTTACGAGCAACATTGCTGTTTCTATTTTGACGTGCAATTGCAGAGCCATAACCTAAAACGATAACTTCGCCAGTATCAGCGTTAGTAAGTACTTTGGCGCCAACCGGTGGTAAAACACCACTTTTAACATCACTGATTACTTGTTGGAAAATTACATTCGGTTCAGTAGTTACCGCTACGGCACCACGATTACCTTTAATTTGTGAACGTGTTTTAGGCGTTGAAATTAAGCTTACACGTACGCCTTTATCATCAACGTTGTCGTAGACGTCATAAGTAACAAAGCCCGCTAACGAGCCCGATACAGACTCTTTACACGCCTCCATCATATTAGTTTGTTCGTTTGCCGTACCTTCAACGCCCGTATCAATAACATCCATTCTTGCAGACACTACATTGCTACATTGATGTTCAACACCTTTCATATTTTCAATTAATTGTTTTTTCGCAATTAAATAAGCTTGATTATAAGCACCGCGTTTAGACAGCAAAGTCGCATTCATATTTTCGTAGGTGTTATAACTAGCACTACCAATAGATAAAATACCGGTGCCACTACCAACCTGAATCATTTTAATACCGTCTTCGTTGTCATCCATCAGTGCCTGATGAGCAACAGCAACTGCAACGCTTGTATCTTTTGCAACCACTACATCGCCAGAAACTTGGGCTTGTTCAGCACCCACTACTTGCGCGCCTGGGCGAGCAGGTATCATATCTGTTAGGCTAAATTCTTCCTCTGCGATTGCAGGCATAGCTAAAACCATTGCTAATGTTAATATTTTTAATTTCATCATCTATCCTTATTTGTACCTGAGTGTAAAGTCGTCTTCGACTGTAATTTTTGAAAGGCTTTTTGCTGTTATTGTCATTAACGCCTGATCAAGCGCATGAGCAAGCTCCCCGGTGCTACCTTTAAATCTCAGGCTTGCTACGGTATATTTTTGCTGTTTATGTATAGATATATCGCTTACGCCACCTAACGTACTTAACACATCATGCAATTTTTCTGGTTGCGTTAGCTTATTGCTTGGCAACATGACTTCACGAACCAAGCCCCCTCTTGCAACTACTTGAGTAAATGCATTATTAAGGGCTTTATGAAGCGCTTTTGATTGTGACTCGCTCGCCAAATGTACTGCCATTAAATCTTTTTCTACGTAAGGAGCATTAGGCAACGACATAAATGAAGGATCGTTTTTCCACTGACCATAAGTGTTTCCAGCTAAATCTCTAACGTCAGCACTTAAATAAAGTTGTCTGTTGTTAGCGCGCTTAATCACTTCAGATTTTGCATAAATAACTAAACTAGCCGCGTTACCAACTTCCATTCCTTGCTCGTTTAACCAAACTTTTAGTTCGGTTTTTAATGGTTCAGGCGCAATAACCTGCACTCTAGGTGAACCAATCATGCTTAGTAATTTAGATGCTTTTTGAATAAGTGGTGCTTTTTCTACAACAGCCATAACGGTGACTTCCACACCACCATTTTGCAGTTCTCTGGTTTGCAGGGTTTGCCACTCTTTCACAAGCCCTTCACTATGACTCGAAAGCTGTTGCCCTATTAACTCTTGCATGTTTGTTGATTCGTTACCGTCAACAATATTCATACTTGTACTTGATGATTGCGTATGCTGCTGAGTAAGCCACACACCTACAACTTGCGATACAGCACGTTGCAAAGCATCTTGCTCTGCAATCGTCAGTGCTGTTTTACCTTCTTTTTTCCAGCCTTGGCCTATTACTGTCACACTAATATTTTGAGTGGTTTGTTGCCAGCTTTGCTCTTGCGGCTCTCCTAACTCTTGCGGGTTAAGGCTTACAGTCATGCATGTGTCGTTACCACTGAGTGTAGGCGTTGAGTAATTTAAAGGAACGGCACCAGCACTCAAACCTTCCATCATCATAGTGCGTTGTTGTTCATATAAGCTGGCGGCATCATCATCTAAACTGGTTGCTAAATGTTGCTGTGCACTTTGGGTTGTTAAGCTTTTATTACCTTTAATAAAACTTATAAGCTCAGCACTAGCTTGGGCTTTTGCACCCGAGATAGCCGTGCTACCTCGTCCATATGCACATGACTGTGTTTGCAGTGTACCATCAGACAATACATTCACTTGAGCTTGCGCACTCAAGGAACATAATGCTAATAAACCAAGCTTTTTGATCATGTACGGCTCTCCAAAAAGTCAGCGGGAGTACCGACCGATACAGCAAATATTTTTGTACCATTTGACGGTCGATAAATACCATTTTCAGCTTTGTTTTTAACATCATCTGCTGCATCGGAGTCTTTCCAACGAATAATTTCTCCATTTGCACTACTACGCGAAGGGTTAACATTCGCAACGCCAATCGGTTCAACAAATCCTGCTTCATAGCTAAAAACTATCATTGTTTCGTTAGGAAGTACGCCTGCATTTTGACCTCTATCTAAACTAATTTTGTTCCCTTTAATACCTAAAACTTGCGCTGTGGCAGGCATTTCACTCAACATACGGGTAAGCAAGATATCAATACCACGCGATCCCATATCACTGAGTACTGCATTTACATGAGCACTTTGATCAAAGTGAAAACCTGCGACGTAGCGCCCGCTTACAGTCGTAAATTTTAACTCCGAGCGATCACGTACATCTTCAGATTTAACACGAATTTTGCCTAAATTAGGGTGCGATAGTTTTTCACGTGTTTGCGGATTTATAACGCCTGTTGTCAACTCTAATGTATAGTCGGCCCAATCGGTAATTGAACCTTCGGTTTTTAATGTTCTGAGTGAGTCTATTTTTACTACAAAATCGGGGATTAACGCTTTAACTTCTGCACGCTTGGCAGCGGCAACTACTCCTTGTTGTTGTAAAATTAATTGTTGTTCCTTTGAAATAGCATCATCATCACGCGTTACTATCCTGAAGCGATTAATTCCTGCAAATTGATTTTCGAGCATTAGCAATAAGTTTTGGTTGTCAAACTCGCGCATAGCATCAACACCAATACCACTGCCATTTACACCAGCTAAATCAAAGTACATGCGTACGATTGGTTTTTTAAGCGGACAACTATCTGTTTCTGTATTTGCATCAAACGTGCAACGCTCTAGACCTTGGGTGTCAAAATATGCAGGTATAGCTATATCCGCGTCATTAAATATATAAGCACTTTTGGCTATTACGGTATTTGAGGCGTTGTTACTAACCAACCCTGATTGTGTAGCACTTCCTTGTTTAGGTGAAGAGTTACACCCTGCTAATAAGGCGAGTGTAAATGCTGATAGAGTTAAGTTTTTTATTAATTTCATTACCATTCCTAAATATCGAACAGCCACTGACTAGCAGGCGCTTTAAGTTGTTGTACTAAATTGTTAATCGCTTTTTGTTTTGCATTTTCTTGTGTCGTAGCACTTTCTTGCGCAAAAAGATCCTGTTGTAGTAATACTTTGAAAGGACTTGAACTTCGCGTTAGCGCTAGAGTTAAAATAACTTTGGCTGAATAATTATTATTAGATTTGGCGTACTGCAAACGTATTTGGGGACGCATCCATAAACGTGTATCGCCGCTATGTGGGAGTGCATTATTTAGTGCTGATTTAATCTCGCTAATATTATTAGCACCGATCACATCACAAGAAACAGCATTTAATGCTTTTGCTTGCTCATTCAATAAATTATTTAAAGTCGATTGAATTAATAGCTTAGGCCCAGAAAGGAGCTCTAATACTGCTAGCTTTTTTGCCGCAACATCAAGACCTCCACTATTTTTAAGTGCCCAAATGAAACGCTGTTCGTTGTCATTTTTTGGCGCAGAGATACGAGAAAGTTTTAATAAATCAGATTTTAGGTTTTTTACTAAAGTCGATTTTTTAACTCCCATTTTTAAAGCAAATAAGTTATTTTTCTCAAGCGTATTTAGCTCCTCTAGTCCAGTTAATGTAAACGGTAAACTAGTTAAGGTTGTTGCTTGTTCAAAATAATTGCTTGCTTGGTTGTCCTGCTTTATGAACTTTTGTAATTGCTGCGTACTTACATCAACGCTTAGTTGAGTAGTAATATCGGCTATAGCCGCTTGCTTTGCAGCTAAGCGACTCTCACCAACCCCAACCGCAGTAATATATTCATCACTTTTTTGCGGTTGAGTTACCCAATCTGGCCAGTTTTGAGCTGAGCAGCTAAAAGCACATGCTATAAGAAAAGCAAAAATGCTTGTTTTCATTAGCCTTTCGCTTCTTGCTCAAGTTGTAACTCATTTATTGCTGTAATAGTTGCTTGCTCAAGTTCTATAATTTCGTTTGCTTCAAGCGCTAACGCAAGTTGATCTTTTGCTTTAATAAGAGCGGTGCCTATATCTTTGGGATCTTCTTCTTGCTCAGCATTCTCTTCATCGCTTGAAAGCCATGAACTGACAAGATTTCCACCCATTTTTAAAGCTGTTACTTTCGCTATGACAGTACTGTGTTGGCTTAAAATATAAGCAGATTTAGCAATCTCTACCGTTAAATCAGTCGCAAGTTCAACATTTTGCTGATAAATACCTTCGTTCGCTAAGTTATAAGCTGCTATTTTATGACCAATTTCTTCATCTTTATTCTTTGCTCCTGCGTCAAACTCTTCGATTGCAGCTTGAAGTTGCTCTGGTGTCGACTTTTGATGGGCATATAAAAAGGCTTGTACATCACGGTAGTTATCAGTTTGAGTGCGGTATTCACCCATAACTTTTCGTTGACGCTCAAGGATAATAGCTGACATATTTAAAAATTCGTCAATACCTACCTGTACAGCCACCGGGTGAAAATAACCGAGTGTATCCATTCGAGTAGTTAACTCTGCAACTGCAGTATTGCGGTCTAAATTAGCAGAAGTACTAGTATCGGTTGTTGAAACACAACCAGCAAAAAGAGGTACAAAAATAAGTGCGGATAGAATAGCTTTTTTCATGAGGTAATTCCCTATACATTAAAAAGGCAAGAAAGCACAAAGCTAAGCTGTTGACTTGATTCATTCTTCCTTGAATATGAGAATAGAATTACCGAATTTGTAAAAAAATGCAACACAGAAAATTAATAAATTTATATTACTATCAACAAAAAAATAAACAAATGTAACCACGACAAGGTGTTCAGCTTAAGTTAATACTTTTGTCTCATTTTTGTGTGATAGCTCTATTTATTTAGTTTTATGTAAAAAACCCTTGCAAGCTGTATAGATATTGTTCAATCACGTTTATCGTTAATCTTGAATAATTAGTCCAACGCTAACCACACACCTACAGCAACCATTAAACTACCAGCAATACGGTTCATCCATTTTATATTATCACCACGGCTTAAAAATAAACGTAAGCTTTTACCGCCTGTTGCGTAAGCTAACATACTTAAAAACTCGGTGGTCATTATAACACCAAGCAATACTAAAAGCTGAGGGGCTACAGCATGCTCAACACTTATAAAGGGTGGCAGTAGTGAAATCATAAACGCCCACCCTTTAGGGTTAGCAATTGCGGTTACAAAACCTTGCGTAAATAACGACTTCCTACTTACGTCACTTGGTTTTGAGGTATCGACCGACATTTTTCCTTTGGCTCGCCACATGTTAACGCCAATATAAATTAAGTACGCACCGCCTACCCACTTTAAAATAGCGAACGCATCTGGGTAATTTAGCATTACGCTTGCAACGCCTAATACCGCAGCTATAGCAACACTTGCTACACCTAACAGCTCACCTATCATCATCCATAATGTGCGGCGCACGCCAATGCTCATACCGAGTGTCATGGCAAGGGTCATACACATACCTGGCGTTATCGACACAAAAAAGAAGGTAGGAATAAAAACCGCGAGTGCTGCTACATCAATCATTAATTTACTCTCATATTAAAAGCAAAAACGCGGCTATAAGTAGCCGCGCTGTTGCTTACTCATTTTTATTACTATTGACCAGCACTTACCACGGGGTCAGTAATAACCTCTACTGGCTCTGCTGTATCATTTAACAAATACTTATCTAACCACTGTTCTTGTTCCCACAACACATGTAATAAGCTTTTACGCGCACGGTAACCATGTGCTTCATAAGGGAGCATTACTAAGCGAGCATCTTTACCTAAACCTTTAAGGGCTGCGTACATGCGCTCACTTTGCATTGGGAAGGTTCCTGAATTAGGATCTTCTTGGCCGTGGATCATTAGCATTGGTTCGTTAATTTTTTCAGCATGGAAAAACGGCGACATATTAGCGTACACACTTTGTGCTTGCCAAAAATCACGCTCTTCTCCTTGAAAACCAAACGGCGTTAATGTGCGGTTATACGCGCCACTGCGAGCAATACCTGTTTTAAATAAATCGCTATGAGCCAATAAGTTAGCAACCATAAATGCACCATACGAGTGCCCTGCTATGGCTATTTTGTTTTTATCGGCAATACCTTTTTTAACCAATACATCAACAGCTGCTTGCGCACTTGATACTAACTGCTTTCTAAAGTTATCGTTTGGCTCGCTGCCATCAATACCCACTATTGGCATTTTAGGGTCGTCAAACACGGCAATCCCTTTAGCAAGGTAAGGCATTGGGCCCCAATAACCAATGTAGGTAAACGCATAAGGCGATTCGCGTACTTGCGATGCAACGGCTTTATCTTTGTATTCAAGTGGATAAGCCCACATAAGTACCGGTAACGGGCCTTGTGTTTTATCGTACCCTGGTGGTAAATAAAGCGTGCCCGAAAGCTCAACGCCGTCGTCGCGTTTATAACGTAATTGCTCTTTAGTTACGCCTTTAAATGCAGGGTACGGATGCTCAAATGTCGTTAGTTGCGTTAACGTGTCGTTATCTAAATCACGTATAAAAAAGTTAGGTTGCTCAGTTTTAGATTCGCGAATAGTAATAAAGCGCTCACCTTCGTCATCAAGTAGTGCACGAACACGCTCATAGTATGGCGCTTCTGATTGCCATAAACGCTTGCTGCTATTTGTTTTAACATCGTACCTATCTAAAAACGGCACATTACCTTGCTCTGAAGCACCATTACCGCGCAGGTAAATATAACGCCCGCCTACAATTTTAATTACGTTTGCGCCTAAATCGTTGCGCTCGTAAATGGCATTACCCGGGTCTTTGTACGCATCGTTGTAACTACGCTCTGAAAATAGCACGCGGTTTCTGTCGGCATTTCGTGGTTGCACTATGTAAGTACGTACTTGGCGATCGCTAAAGCGCCAGTCTGTCAGCATTGCTACGTTTTCGTTGCCCCACTCCATTCCCGCATAACGGCGCTCTACTTTGGCAAATAATTTAGGCTCGCGTTTAAATGGTGCACGTAAGCTGTAAACATAATCATGATGCTCAACGTCGGTTTTCATGTCGCCGCCATCTTGCGCCTCGGCCCAAATAACTTCAGCACCTTGATCGGCTCGCCATTCAAAATCACGGCGGCCAGTGCGTACACTGTCGTAACCTTGTGGAATATTATCGGCAAGTGGCTGTTTTGCCAGCTCTGCTAATGCATAGCCGCGCATGCCCCATATTTGCCACGTGCTTGCAAAGCGGCTGTAAGGCACTTGATACGAAAACGGCTCATTAATACCGGCAACTAAAATATTGGTAGAATCAGGTGATACTGAAAACGATTTAAATAAAGAAGGGCTACCTATTGCTTGAGTATTGCCATCAAGCGTTATGTAAGCCAATTGCCCTTGGCCGTAAAACTTAAACTGTGATTCATCAAACGGGCTGGTTAATAAATTTTGGTAAGTACGTGCTGGCGCTTTTTCGCCAGTACTTTGTTGAATAACAGGCACTACATTTTGGCTGTTATTTTCAAGCCTTGGTTTACCAAAATTAACAGCAAGATTTGCAACAATGGCGCTGCTATCTGGCAGCCATTTATATGGCGATGCAGTTAGTACCGAATTTAACGCAGCACTAGTTAACTCTTTTGCTTGTTTGGTTTCAACGCTGTAAAGCCATAAGTTGGCTTGGGTTGGTTGCTCAACAACAAAGGCTAAATATTTACTATTAGATGACCATTTAGGTGAGCGGATAATGCCATTAGGTAAGTTGTTAATGCTAATAACCGACCCGCTTTGAACATGCTTTAGCTCCACGGCACTAAATTTGGCACTCACACGAGAGCGCGAAAAATTAGCGGGGTTTAGCTTAATACCTGCAAGCTTAAGCTCTTCTTTTGCAAGTTCATCAAGGGTTACTACACGTTTGCGCTCAAAAAGCGCTAGCCACTGGCCATCGCTCGATAAGTAACTAGTGGGTGCTAACTTAGCGTCAACCAATGCTGCAAGTTCGGGTGATGGGGTTTGATAGCCCTGCTCGGCGTAACTTGTTGGGACTAATGCCGCACAACAAATAAAGACAACTAACAGCCTAAAAGCGCTCATGTTTTTATCCTTTTGTTATTTTTTACTCTTATAGGCGTATATAAACACGTTTTGCTTTGTTCATAAAGTATTAAGGTAAGTTAAACACCTCTAAAAGATGACTTAATAGTGCTGATTAAGCTAAACTACAGCGCTATTTATTCACCACTGCGGTACTTAAAATACAATGCATAACAAAGCCAAATCAGTCACCATTTTTGATGTTGCAGAGCGTGCTGGTGTATCAAAATCAACCGTATCCTTGGTACTTACCAAAAGCGATAAAGTGGGCAATAAAAGTAAACAAAAAATACTCAAAGCGATAGATGAGCTAGGGTACGTTTATAATCGTGATGCCGCTGCTATGCGCTCAAAACGCTCTAACTTAGTGGCCATAGTAATAAATGATTTAACTAACCCAGCTATGGCACACCTTGCTACCAGCTTACAACTTTTGTTAAACGACAATGGCTTACAAGCCATGATTGTAAGCAGTAATAATAGTCTTGAGCTACAAGCAAACGCAGTTAAAAACTTAAAAGAATACAACGCAGCTGCATTTATTATTTGCCCCGTTGCTAATACTTGCCCCAAATGGCTTGATGCGCTCAGCGCGCAACACAAAGTAATTACCTTAATGAGTGAAGTGCCCTTTAGCGCAGCTCCGTGTGTATTACCCGACTATAAAAAAGCCAGCCACGTAGCCAGTATGCATTTACTCGCACAAGGCGTGCCAAACATAGCATTTATAGGCAGTGAACTTACTTTAAGTGATTCACAAGCACTGCAAAGTGGCTTTAATACCGCATGCGCGCAGCACAGCATTACACCATTAGCACCCATTGACTGCGCAGTAAACACAGCCCTTAGCGCTAAAAATGCATTTATGGAAGCATATAAACACAAACCCACATTAAACGCAGTGGTGTGTGCAAACGATATTATTGCTCAAGGTGTTATTGCCGCTATTAACTCATTAACTCATCACTCTATTAAAGTAGTGAGTTGCCACCACATTCCTAATAGCGCGGTTATAAATAATCACTTAACCACCGTGGCTATTAGTACAACTGATATAGCTAAGCGGTGCCTTTTAATACTCCAAGAGCTACTACAAAATACAGTCCCGCCAGTAAAAACACTGGTAAATGTAAACTTACAAATTAGAGATTCTAGCCAATGAAAAAAGTGCTGGTAATTGGCTACGTATGGCCAGAGCCAAATTCGTCTGCTGCGGGAACGCACATGATGTCGTTATTAAATGCATTTAGAGCGCAAAACTGGGACGTTGAATTTGCAACGCCCGCGCAGCGCACCGACCACATGGTAAACCTTGACGACTTTGGTATAACCAGCCAAAGCATTGCACTAAACTGCGATAGCTTTGACGAATACGTTAAAGCCTATAACCCAGATATAGTCATGTTTGACCGCTTTATGATGGAAGAACAATTTGGCTGGCGCGTCGATAAACATTGCCCAAATGCCATTAAAATTCTCGATACCGAAGATTTACAATGCCTACGTAATGCACGCCACGAAGCGCACAAAGGTGAGCGCGAGTTTACAACCAGCGATTTACACTCAGACATAGCAAAACGAGAAATTGCCGCTATTTTACGCTGCGACCTAAGCTTAATTATTTCAAGTTATGAAATGAGCCTGCTAAACAGCGTATTTAAAATAGAGCCAAGCTTATTACACCATTTACCATTTATGGTCGATTTAAGCTCACTGCCTACAAGTACAAAAACGTTTGAGCAGCGCCAGCACTTTATGACCATAGGTAACTTTAGACACGCACCAAACTGGGATGCTGTACTTTATTTGCAAAAAATATGGCCACTTATTCGCAAGCAACTCCCAAAAGCAGAACTACATATTTATGGCTCCTACCCACCACCAAAAGCCACGGCACTAAATAACCCTAAAACAGGGTTTTTAATAAAAGGCTGGGCCGATAATGCGTTTGATGTAATGCAAAGTGCGCGTGTATGTTTAGCTCCACTGCGCTTTGGTGCAGGCATTAAAGGTAAATTACTTGAAGCCATGATTATGCAAACACCCAGCGTTACCACCTATATTGGTGCAGAGGGCATGCATAACGATTTACCATGGCCTGGTAAAATAGCCAACACCGCCGACGATTTTGCCAATGCTGCTGTTGAAATGTACACCAATCAAAGTGACTTTGAACAAGCACAGCAAGATGGCAACACGCTCCTTAATACGCTTTACGATAAAGCACAATTGAGTACGGTGTTAATTAAAAAAATCGATTCAATAAGTAGCGATTTAGAGGCTCATCGCGAAAAAAACTTTACAGGCCAAATGCTCAAACATCATACAATGCGCAGCACTCAATACATGTCGCAATGGATAGCTGAAAAAAATAAAAAATTAGATTAAAAATGACTAGACACACACCAATTAGTGTTTAAAATCGCGCCCATCAAACGTGGGCAGTTTTAGCTGTATTGTCTATATTTTTAGCTTAGTTATCGCAATATTTGGTCCAAAAAGATTTGAAAACTGCAACCTTTACAGAAAAACGCAAATTTATCGTTAAATTGGGTAAAATGCTTCACAAGTATGGTACGCCTGCTTACCGCCTAGAAGCCCACCTAATGGAAGTGGCTACATATTTAGGACTTAAATCGTCGTTTGTTATGTCGCCAACTTCGGTAACGTTTGTTATTTGGACTGATGGCCACGAAGACGAGTACACCCATGTTGCGCGTGTAGACCCTGGCGATCACGATTTAGGCTCACTTGCCGACACCGACGATCTTGTAAACCAAATGCTTGACGACAAGCTAACTTTACAAGAAGTTGACGCCCAGCTAGATGCTATCTACGACATGCCAAACCCATACAATAAACTTGTTACGGGCGTTGCCTTTGCAACTTCTGGTGGTGCGTTTGCAATGTTAATGGGTACTAGCTGGACTGATGTTATTTGGTCATCGCTTCTTACTTTAGTTGTTTATTTGTTTGTGCTTTGGTCAGGACGCTCAAAACGCGTAGCCCATATGCTTGAGCCATTAGTGGCCATAATATCAGCAATACTTGCCTGTGCAGTAAGCGTGTATATAACACCTGAAATAAACATACGCTTGGTGGTACTTTCGGCCATTATTGTATTTATACCAGGTTTAGCACTTGCGCTTGGCTTAGCAGAGCTTGCAGCGCGGCATTTAGTGTCGGGTACAGCAAGAGTCATGGACTCGTTTATGCTGTTATTTAAACTCTATTTTGGCGGTTTTATTGGCATAGGTATTGGCTTTGCACTCTTTGGGCAAG
This sequence comes from Pseudoalteromonas sp. SR43-3, assembly GCF_014163875.1. Taxonomy (NCBI): domain Bacteria; kingdom Pseudomonadati; phylum Pseudomonadota; class Gammaproteobacteria; order Alteromonadales; family Pseudoalteromonadaceae; genus Pseudoalteromonas; species Pseudoalteromonas sp. SR43-3. The sequence goes on from NZ_JACJEC010000010.1 coordinate 67,296, forward strand.
CTGACTTTGTACAACCTGAACCATTACCAAAGTGGACAGCATGGCTCGCCATATTTTTACTTTGTAGCAGCTTAATCGTTATTTTTAGAACCAAACTTAAGCACGCTGTTTGGTCTATTGCATCAGGCTTTATAGCTTATGGCACCAGTATTGGCTCGGCTATGTACCTTGATTACACGTTAGGTACGTTTGTGGGTGCTTTATCGGTAGGTATATTTAGTAACTTGTTTAACCGTGTTGCTAATGCGCCAGCTTCTATTGTGGCCATGCAAGGCTTAATTGTATTAGTACCAGGTAGCAAAACCTATATTGGCTTAAACTCACTCATTGAAGGCCAAGACTTTATATACGCAGAGCATATAGGCCAGCAAACGTTTTTAATATTTATGTCGCTTGTTGCAGGGCTAATATTTGCAAACGTAGCCCTACCGCCTAAAAAGAGTTTGTAACTGATACTGAGCGCTCGCTTTACTTTAATTGAGTAAAGCGAGTAAAACATTAAACTAAAAACAACTACCAAGTAGCAATTGAGGCCAATGCTAAATGTTTTAGCTCATTACATTGCACTTGAGTCAAACTCAAAAACCTCATAGTGATTCCAACGTAAAAACAGTTCAGCGCTTTCTAAATAACCTAAACTCTGGATAATAAATCTATCTCAAGCAGCTATTTTCAGCGCTAACTGCGTTGAATTTACTTGCAATAGGCTAGATATTTGCGTATTCACTGGTGCGTAAACTGCTTTGCTGAGCTTGAATAAGCCATAAAACAGCCAGCGACAGTAAAACCGATTTCCATTTCATTATTGCTCCGTTCCCTCTATGAGTAGAGGTATTTCATGCGTGTTTTTATTAATTTAATGATAAACCATATATTATTTTCTATTTCGGTTCAATCACTTACAAACAGCAGCCTTAGCTTATTAATAATAAAAGATGATAGTGAGGATTATTACTTGGCACTTCCCTATTGAGCAAAAGTACTCAATAGGGAAGTAACTCACTTAGCGTGACCAGTTAGTTTTGGCAAGCTCTACAATCTCGTTTCCTTTGCCGTTTATCAGCGCTTTCATCATGTAAACACTAAAGCCTTTTGCTTGCTCTAATTTGATTTGCGGCGGCATTGAAAGCTCTTGTTTTGCAGTATCGACTTCTAAAACAACAGGTCCTGAGTGGTTCATCATCTCGTTCATTGCCGATGGTAATTTTTCAGGGTCATCCACATGAATCCCTTTTAATCCACAAGCCTCTGCAATGTTAGCAAAACTTGGGTTTTTTAAATCGGTATCGCTTGATAAAAACCCACTGGCTTTCATTTCCATAGCCACAAAACTAAGTGAGCGATTATTATAAACAACAATCTTTATTGGTAAATTAAGCTGCTTAAGTGAGATTAAATCCCCCATTAACATCGAAAAGCCACCATCACCACACATTGCAATGACTTGGCGGTCTCTATCAACAGATTGAACCCCCATTGCCTGCGACATCGCATTTGCCATAGAGCCATGATTAAACGATCCTATTAAGCGACGCTTACCATTCATTGATAAATAACGCGCAGCCCACACTGTTGGCGTACCTACATCACAAGTAAAAACAGCATCGTCAGTCGCTTGCTCGTTGAGTAAACGTGTTAGGTATTGCGGATGAATTAAATTTTGCGAGGTTTTGCCACTGGCAAGTTCATCAAGATCTTGTCGAGACTCTTTGTAATTTTTAACACATTTTTGTAAGTGCGAACTGCTCCGTTCACCTTTAATATAATCAAGCAGTGTGGCCACTGAGTTTTTAGTATCCCCTAACACGCCACAGTCAATTTGCACGTGTCGCCCGAGTGACGCAGCCTGATTATCAATTTGCAATATGGTGGTATTTTCGGGATAAAAAGCACGATAAGGAAAACTAGTACCAATCATTAATAACGTATCGGCTTCTTGCATTGCATGATAGCCCGATGCAAAGCCAATAAATCCGGTCATACCAACATCGTAAGGATTATCGTATTCAATAAATTCTTTACCGCGCATGGCATGCACTATCGGTGCTTGTAATTTTTCGGCTAGCGCAACAATTTCGTCGTGGGCATCCTTACAACCAGCGCCGCACAACAAGGTTACTTTTTTACTTTTATTAAGATGAGTCGCCATTGCTTCAATATCAGATAAAGCGGGGGTATAAGTTGCTGGTTTTGGCACGTTCCATTTTGGCTTAATAGCTTTAGGCATATCTTTTAATGCAATGTCGCCAGGTAGCACAAGTACACTCACACCTTTGTTTAGTATTGCTTGTCGCATTGCGGTTTCTAGCAGGTACGGCATTTGCTCGGGGCTCGACACCATTTCACAATACACACTGCATTCTTTAAATAATTCTTGCGGATGGGTTTCTTGAAAATAACTACTACCAATTTCAGATGAAGGAATATGTGCGGCAATTGCTAATACTGGTACATTATTACGCTGACAATCAAATAAGCCATTAATTAAATGAAGGTTACCCGGCCCACAAGAACCCGCACACACCGCAAGCTCGCCTGATAAATGGGCTTCGCCACCAGCTGCAAATGCGGCAACTTCTTCATGTCGCGTTCCTAACCATTCAATTGTTCCCATTTTTCGCAGACTTTCACTAATGCCGTTAAGTGAATCGCCAGTTACTCCCCAAATACGTTTTACGCCTGCTTGTTCGAGGGTTTTAGTGATAAAACTTGCGATATTTTGACTCATAATATAGAACTCCTAAATATTCAGTTATTCTGTAAATTGATTTTTCGTCTCTGATCTATCAGGTAAGTCATCGTTTCGAAATGCGCTCAATTATTGAGAATCGATAAGCTTAAATATTTTGATAATGATAAATATATTACTACTGAGACTTTACTAACAAACGCCTATGCTTGCTGCGACCCCATACTGATACATAAAACATGAATGTCCGCTTTAAAGTGTTTATGAATATGCGGGTGCGAGATTTTTAGTGGCTTAACTATGAATATGTTATTATGCGCTCAATTATTTTACTGAATGCTTTTCTCTTACTTCTATGTCAAATTCTGCTTCTTGCTTTACATTATTTTCTCAAAATATTGATGCTCTCGCGCTTCCTGAAAAGTTTACTTTCCCTTTTTATTACGAGCCGCAACCATTAGCTGTAGCAGCCACTAAACAATTACAGCAACAACTTGAAACGTTAACGCATTTAAAAGCAGAAAATGCAGGTAAAATGTTTGGGGTTTTAGTGGTGCAAAATGCTAAGCAACAATTAGGCTTTTTAAGTGCTTATTCGGGACAAATTGAAGGTGATAAAGGCAATATTAGTTTTGTGCCGCCTGTTTCTAGCATGCAACTTCAAGATGATACCTATTTGGCTCAAAGTAAAATAATTAACGATATTAATGCTCAAATTGAGCAGTTAGAAAATAGCGAACAACTACTTGAAGTTAATAACAAACTTGATGATGCAACACAGAGCTACCAGCAAGCGCTATTAGCTCAACAAGCAGTAATGCAAGCCGGTCGTCAGCAACGAAAAATACAACGTACTGAAGGTGAATTAGAACTTAGCGAAAGTGATTTTGAGCAGTTAAAAAATAAGCTTGCAGGGCAAAGCATCGTAGAAAAAAAGCAACTGCTGGCACTTAAAGCCTATTGGCAAAATATAATCGAGTCACTGCAGCAAACACACATCAATATTTCTGATGAAATTGCTCATTTAAAAAAACGCCGTAAAACGCTTTCTAAAAGCTTACAAAAAAAGCTATTTGCACAGTACCAATTTTTAAATGCAAATGGTGAAACTACAGACTTAAATGCTATTTTTGCAGCATTACCTGAGCACACTCCTCCTTCGGGTGCTGGCGATTGTGCAGCGCCTAAATTATTACAATACGCCTATAAACATGACTTAAAGCCACTTGCTATGGCAGAGTTTTGGTGGGGAGCAGCACCTAAATCAGCAATTAGGCAGCATAAGAATTACTACCCTTCTTGTTACAGTAAATGCCAACCAATACTTGGGCATATGCTAAAGGGTTTAGATGTTGAAGATAACCCGCTACTTATCAACCCAGCTCAGGGTAAAGATTTAAATATTGTTTATAAAGATGACGACTTACTTGTGGTAAATAAGCCCGCTGAGTTTTTATCGGTACCTGGCGTTAATATTGATGACTCAGTTTATATGCGAATCAAAACGCAGTTTCCAGAGGCATCAGGGCCACTAATTGTACACAGATTAGATATGTCGACTTCTGGGTTATTGATGATTGCGCTTAATAAACGCGTGCACAAAGCACTGCAAAAGCAGTTTATTGAACGCACCATAGATAAACGTTATGTCGCATTAGTTAATGGTAACGTAGCTGAGGATAGCGGAGTAATTGATTTACCCTTAGTGCTCGACTTTGATGATAAACCGCGCCAAATGGTATGTTATAAACACGGTAAGCCATCACTTACTACCTGGCACGTTTTAGAGCGTAACAACAATATTACCCGATTACAGTTATATCCTAAAACAGGGCGAACTCATCAACTAAGAGTGCATTGTGCGCACAGCTTAGGTTTAAACATGCCAATTATAGGCGACACACATTATGGGAAAAAAGCCGATAGGTTACATTTACATGCAGAATACTTAGCATTTACTCACCCAATTACACTTAAACGATTAGAATTTGAAGTAGCCGCAGATTTTTAACAAAAGCACATAAACCGCTACCACTAAAACGTACAAATATTGGCTTTTATTAATTAAATTGATATTGTTTATGGTCTTATTTTTTTCAATGATGAGTATAAGAAACAGTTCAAACCCAAGTTTATTAAGCAATGCGAAAAAGTATTTCAATAATAAAAATAAATCAGCAAAGGATTAACATGGTTAACAATACACAAATAAAGATTTTAGGTAATACTTTATGGGCAAAGTATATTGTTCTCCTTTTATTTTTACTTTTTAGTAAACTTGCCTCTGCTAACGGCGATTCATTAAATGCAACTTCACATGCGCTAGACTTTGACACGACTCAAACTCTCATCAATAACATAAAACTAAATGAATTAGACTATCTTCAAAATGGAGACAAACTCACTCAAGCGTTTAAAATAAGCAAAGATCAAAATTGGGAAAAGCTTCATCTAGAAGCGGCCGCTTTGTATGCGGAGTTACTTTTTAGACAAGAAAAATACTCAGCGTTAAATACTCACTTATCCTATTACTTAAAGAACAAAGAGTTACCAAACCAAAAAAGTGTGTATTTATTATTTCTCGAATCACAACTCAAGTCTCTAGCGAGGGATGCAAACCCAGCTCCAGCACACACGCTAGCCACAAAATTAGAAGAGAGCTTGCAACAGCATTCATCTAAAGAAAAAATTATTATTTTACGAGCACTTGCTTACTATTACACCGATACTGATGCATTGAAAAAGACCCTAAATGTTGCACTAGAAGGGCTAGAATTAGCATTAAAAGATGACGACTCAGCATCTCAGGGATACTTTTTTAGAAAAATAGCCGATGCATATAATTATCTAAACGAAAAAGACAAAGCCATATATTATGCAAAAAAAGCGGTTGCAGCATATGAGCAAACACAAGATGGGCTTTTTACTGCAAAAGCATATTGGAGTTTAGGCAATATATTGCTCGAGATAAAAAAACCTAAAGATGCCTTAATATACCTAGACAAGGCATTGCTCTATTTTAAAAAAGCTAATATGCAAAAAGGCTTAACCTTTGCCCAATACTCAATTGCTAGCATTGAGTACTTACAAGCAAACTACGATAAAGCTTTAACTTTAACTAAAGAGAACATTGAGCTTGCTCGTTCTGCAGGTGTACACGACATGCAACTCGCATCGCTCATTTTGTTAGCTGACATATATATAAAACTAGATTTACTTGATCAAGCAAATGAAGCAAACGATGAGGTATTTTTAAACTTAGATAAATTCAGCCGCAGTATTTATAAAGCCGATTTTTTAAGTAAACGCTATGAGCTAAAGCGACGCCTCAACTACACTGTCGAGGCTTTTGAAGCAATTGAACAAAAGCTCCTTTATACAAAAAAACACTACGAAGCTACCAGTGAAAGTAATATAAAAACACTACAGGTACAGTTTGAAGTAAAAGAAAAAGAAGAAAAAATACAGCAACTAGAGTATGCAAAAGACATTAGTGAACTACAAGCTAAAGAAGAGTACCAACAAAAAATAATTTGGCGACTTAGCGCTGCTATAGCGTTTATTTTAGTGATTGCTTCATTATTTTTATTTTATCGGCAAGCTCGACAACGTCAAAAATATCACGATATTTCATTAACAGATTATCTAACAAATAGCCCTAATCGCAGAGGAATAATGCGCGCCGCAGAAGCAAAGCTTGATGAAGGTAAAATGACGATAGCAATTGTTGACTTAGACTACTTTAAAAAAGTTAACGACCAATTTGGTCACGATGTTGGAGATTTAGTTCTTATTTCCTTTGTAAAGGCTGCAAAAGAAACACTAAGTGGTGATCATCAGTTTGGCCGCTACGGCGGCGAAGAATGGTTGTTTGCACTAAATTCGGTTGACGAACTAGCTATTCGAGATATCTTTGACCAGCTCGCCACTAGGTTTACCGAGCATTGTAGTAATATAAAAGACCTTCCTAGTGATACAAAAATCACTTTTAGTGTGGGAGCCTCTGTAAGTAGCCCTTTAAAAAACACACTAGATGTTCTTATTAAGCATGCAGATAAATTACTTTATAAAGCAAAAGAAAACGGAAGAAACCAAGTCGTTGTTGATTAAATACAGCTAAAAGTACTTGCTCAGTTAATTGACTAAAGTCCATCTAAAACCATCTGTTTAATTTTATGTGCTTTTACAAAATGATCTAATTTATGGGTGTGTATCCACCAAGTAGCAGCTTCCATAAGTAGCTCTGGGTCGTCGTTTTTATTAGCAAAAAATGCATAAAAAGAAAGCCCTACATTTTCGCCTTTAACTGCTATTTTTTTATCGCACACGGTAATTATTTTTGCTCTTAGTTCTTCCCTCATACATACCTTATTTAATTATATTTTTACTATTAAAATACGCCATTTAAAAAGCTAACGATTAGCTGTAAAAGGCTTCTATCAACCAAGCCATGATTCTCAAGCTCTTTATTAGGCGTATTTACTTTTGCAGCTTTGCATTCATTATCTAGTGTCTCATTTTTACGTGTATCGGTTTCGTATGCAATATCTGCTTGTTCCATACATTTTGCCGAGCCTGCGTAAGGCTTCGCCGCACAAGCGCTTAGTAATAAAAAAAGTGGAATTGCTATCAATAATTGCTTCATAACTAATCATATTTTTACGCAACTTATTTACTTTAAATTACAGTTGCAAGTTAGCCTATTTACTTTTCTACCACCATTACAAAAAATTCAAAAAAGAACGTACCGATGGCATCAAAAAAAGTGTTATTTTTTTCATCCTTTTTAATTTGTGCGCTAATGCATTGATTGTAAAACTGTGAGCTTGTTTGAGCGCCATTTCGATCAACCATTTCAGCCTCTTCAATGCATAAGTTAGGGTCAGAACGCGGGGCTGTACTACATGCACTCAGTAAAGCGCACAGCAATAATGCGGCGACGGGGCTTTTTATGTTCATCCTTAAACTATCCTATTAAGTTAACGTGCTACCTGCATTTATGTGTGAGAGTAATATATAGGTTGTACCCAAATAACACTGGCACTTTATCACTGCAATAAAATAAACAACCAGTAAATATTTGTAAGGTTCTGTAGGGATTTATACTCACTTTTATAATTGAACTGCGCGAAAGCCTGAAATTATTGCATTCATATCACTGTAAAATTTACAGTGATCGCAGCCAAAGAATAAAAGATTAAATTAAATTTATTAAAATACAATAACTTAATATTTGGCATTTAGTTTGCTAGTTAATGATATAAGCAAATAAATTGTAAAAGGACTAGTTATGAATATTTTTGAAGCACTACGTCATGACCATGACAAACAACGAGAATTGGTAGATGCGCTTATTCAAACACACGGCGACACAGAGCAGCGCCACACGCTAATGGATGAGCTAAAAACAGAATTAGAAAATCACGCAAAATTTGAAGAACGTTACTTTTATAACCCACTTATGTTTGATGACTTAACTCATGAAAAAGCGCGCCACAGCGTAGCTGAACATCACGAAATTGATGAATTAATTGAACAACTTGAAGATACCGAAATGAGCTCGTCTGCATGGTTAGTTGCAGCTAAAAAGCTACACCATTTGGTACATCATCATTTAAGTGAAGAAGAACACGAAGTGTTTCAATTAGCGGGTAAAGCACTTACCGAAGGGCAAAAAGAGAGCCTTGCTGAGCAATACAACGACGCTATGCATTAGTTGTAAACACGCAAACCGACTTCCACACACTCCCTGTGTACTTATTGGTTATAAGCCTTATGGCTTATAACCAATTTTTTTGCATGTACTTTATTACTTTACAGTAAATTTCACGTCTTGGTCGCGTAATAAGTAAAGTGCAAAACACGCAGCCCACATTGGCCATGCAGTGAAGAATAATAAGTTGTTGAAGCCATCAATGTATTGGTTATAAGATGAAAGCGTAGACAAACCATGCATCACAAAAATCACACCATAAGTAATGCGTTTTTTAATACCCGCTAAAAATGCTAAAACAAGCACTAACTGCACCGCACCAATAATGTAAGCCACTATATCTGTAGAGCCACTAATACCGTAAAAATGTTCAAAAATACGTGCGCTATGCCCAGGATTAACAAACTTATCGAATGTCCACATAACCATTACAATAAACACGCCTAAACGCAAAGATAAAAGTGACCACTGCAAACGGTTTTGCACATCAGAATTCATTGAACCTGTCATAAAATTTCCTTAAATGAATATTAATAAACGTAGAAGTAACCTAGACCGTATAAGTTATTTTTTATTTCAAAAATTTTTAATTAAATTCATTAGTTAAGCCATGCAGTACTAAAAGTGAAGCTTATTTAAGTAATTTAAAAAATGCTGCATAAAAGTTAACTCTTTTAAAATGTTAGCAGGTTAAAAGTAGTCTATAATTAAAAATTCTATTAAAAGCATATATTTACATTCACTCTAGTACAATCGCTGTATTAATATTTTATCAACTAATAAAACAATACTACTTAATTACCATCTTTATAATGCATCTGTTTTGTTATGTTCTAAAAAACAAAAAGAATCAAAATTTTACTGAAAGTTATTTTTAATCCTTTCGGTCTTTATCGCCAACAACATTTTAACCGTAAAGAGAAAACGTTTGAAACACGCATATTTAGCACTTTCCCTAGCCACCATATTAAATACACCACTTAATGCTTTTGCAGCCAAAGAATCAAAATCAGCAAAAGAAGGCGCAATTGAGCGTATTGAGGTGGCAGGCCAGGTTATTAAATCTCAAGGTCTTTCAGTTAAAAATGCCACTGTAGACGGCCCCTTTGGCGACAACTTAGCTCTACGAGATATAGCCCGTTCAGTAACACCAATTTCAAGCGAGTTAATAGAACAACTCAATATTACAACTTTACAAGACGTACTTGCAGTCAGCCCTAATACCTATTCAGCCAGTGGTTTTGGGGCACCAAGTTTACCTACTATTCGTGGGCAACTAGGTGAGCTTTTCCAAGATGGTACACGCCGCCAAGCAGGTAATAATGGCTTTGGTGTGCCGTTATCGTTCAACTCTATAGAACAAATAGATGTAGTAAAAGGCGCGCCACCGGTATTATTTGGTTCAAGCCAACGCAACGGTGGTTTTGTAAACTTACATTCTAAAAAAGCATCAACTGACGACAGTAAAGGCAAAGCAACGGTATCTGCAGGACGATGGGATCAGTACAGTGTTTTAGTTGATTACAGTGCACCTATAGTAAAAGACAAAGTAGGTTTTAGAGTAAGCGCTGAACACATTGATAACGGCAGTTACTACGACTTTTCGGGCACGAAAAGCGACAGCCTATTTGCAGCACTTAGGGTGTTACCTGATGACAAGAGCAGCTGGGATATTAACTTTGAGTTATACCAAGTTGAATTTACCGATAACGCAGGTATTAACCGCCCTACTCAAGCGCTAATAGATAATGGTCTTTATATTACCGGCCAAGGCGTGCAAGTAAATGGCAGTACAGTTCCAGCGGCAGGTTCTATTGTTTCACCTACTGGGCAAGTAAAAATAGACCGTAGTACAGTACTTACCGACCCTGACAATCAAAACGAAGCCACTACTTATTTACTACACAGTATTTATAAGCGTGAACTTTCAAACAACGCATCAATAAAAAACATTACGTATTTTCAGCACTTACAACGCGAAGAAATTGCACAAAATAGCTTTGTTGAAATTATAGATGGTGCCGATACCGCGCAGAACCGTACCGAACTGACTTACCAATGGAGCAACGAACAGCAAACAATTTTTGCTTTTGATGTGCGTTACAACCGCGTGCTAGGCTACAGCCAATTTACAACAGAAGCCGACCTACCTATTGATTTAACTGGCCCAATTTCAAATCGCCGCATTCCTTTAACTGATGCACAACAAGCGCGTTTAATTGAAATTAGTCCAGGTGTATTTGTATCCCCTGGTGGTCAGTACGATATTAATAACGATGGCAGCGGCGACTTTAACTTATCAGACACTACCGATTCGCGCTCATGGCAAACGGGTTTTGCTATTCAGCAAGATTCAGATTGGACAGATAAGTTTCATACAAGTGTTGGCTACCGCATTGATTTTTATGACGTAGACGCGCACGACCCAATAGCACCAGAGGGTGAAATTGCAGCGAGCGATAGCATTAACGATAAGCTACATTCGGGGCAAGTAAGCTTTAATTACCGATTAAATGGTGATTACACCACTTATGGTGCAGCAAGTTACAACGAAGCCACATCAAATAGCATGGCTGGCGGCACGTCTCTTGGTGGCGACAACACGATTAGCGCGCAAAACTTTTCAACCGAAAATACCTTAGTTGAATTCGGTTTAAAATACGCACCAACCGACAGTGATTGGTACGCCGATGGTGCAGTGTTTAGCCAACGTCGTAGTTTACGTAATCGCGATGGTAGTAATACCGGCATTCGTACTACCGGCTTTGAAAGCCAAGTATTCTATGATGCTTACCCTTATTGGTTAAGTGCCGGCTACAGCTATATTGATGCTCGCTACGATAATTCTGCAAGTAGCCAAGATTCAGCGCAAGTAGCAGATGCATTTGACAACTCACGTCCAGATATTATTGCAGGTACCAGTGTTGGCGCACCTAGCTTTACCGCGTTTGCACCTTCAAACCGCCAAGTTCAGGGCATCCCTGAGCAATCTTTCAGCTTTAACGGAAATTATTCAATTAATTCGAAATGGCAAACGGGTTTTTCAGGTCTATATACAAAGAGTTACCCATTAGACTTTTTGGCGACAGTAAAAATTCGTGATCAGTACACCCTAAACGTAAATACTAGCTATGCTTTTACGCCTAATACCAAGTTACGATTAGATGTGAACAACGTGACGAATCAAAAAAACTGGCGCCCAGTATTTGAAGGCGGTTACTTTGGTGCAACTTTAGCTTTTCCTGAGTTGCCAATTAACGCCAAGTTAACCCTTACGCATAGTTTTTAAGAGAGAGAACATGATTAAAAAAATATTTCTATTATTGATTGCAGCGGCCGCCGTCGGCCTGTTCTTTCATTTTGACTTACACCAACTACTTACGCTTGATGGCTTAAAAGGATCGATGGATCAGTTTAACCAATACAAAGAGCAGTCACCGTTACTCGTTATTGGTGGGTTCTTTTTACTATACGTAGTAGTAACTGCTCTCTCTTTACCAGGCGCCGCTATTTTAACACTTGCCGCAGGTGCATTGTTTGGCTTAGTTGAAGGCTTATTGGTTGCATCTTTTGCCTCAACTATTGGCGCAACACTTGCCTTTTTAGTATCGCGTTACTTACTACGTGACACTATTAAACAACGTTTTCCTGAGCGATTAGCCGCCATTGATGCAGGCGTTGAAAGAGAAGGTGGATTTTACTTATTTACGCTTAGATTAGTGCCGGTGTTTCCGTTCTTTTTAATCAACTTACTAATGGGTGTTACTTCAATAAAGTCTTGGACTTACTACTGGGTAAGCCAAGCAGGTATGCTCGCCGGTACATTTGTATTTGTTAACGCAGGTACACAACTGGCGCAAATAGAAAGCTTATCTGGAATTTTATCATTCAACTTAATCTTATCATTCGCTTTATTGGGTATATTCCCATTCATTGCAAAAGGAATCTTAAACGTGTTTAAAAAGCGTCGCGTATACAAAAACTACACTAAGCCTAAAAAATTCGACCGTAACATGATTGTTGTTGGCGCAGGCGCAGGTGGTTTGGTAACAAGTTATATAGCCGCTGCTGTTAAAGCAAAAGTAACCCTTATTGAAGCGGGCGAAATGGGCGGTGACTGTTTAAACTATGGTTGTGTTCCAAGTAAAGCAGTCATTAAAAGCGCTAAAATTGCAGAACAAATTCGCCATGGTGAAAACTACGGCCTAGAAAATGCGACACCGCAGTTTTCGTTCAAAAAAGTAATGGCACGTGTACACAAAGTAATTGCAGATGTAGCACCACACGACAGTGTTGAGCGTTACACCAACCTAGGCGTAGATGTTGTAAAAGGCTACGGTAAATTAATAGACCCGTGGACTGTAGAAATTAAACTTAACGATGGCGGCACGCAAACACTTACCGCTCGTACTATTGTGATTGCCACTGGCGCGCGCCCATTTGTACCGCCACTACCTGGTATTGAAGAAACTGGCTATGTAACAAGCGATACGTTGTGGAATAAATTTGCAGAGCTAGATGAGGCACCTAAAAAACTTGTAGTACTTGGTGGTGGTCCAATTGGTAGCGAATTAGCACAAAGCTTTGCACGTTTAGGTTCAAGTGTTACGCAAATTGAAATGGCGGAGCGCATCATGATCAAAGAAGATCTTGAAGTGTCTACTTTTGCTCACGAAGCATTAACCGAAAGTGGCGTTAATATTTTAACATCGCACCAAGCACTTCGCTGTGAAACGCGCGATGGTAAAAAATATATTGTTGTTAAACATAACGACAAAGAAATAGATATTGAATACGACGAGCTATTATGTGCCGTTGGTAGAAGTGCACGCCTTAAAGGTTACGGTCTTGAAGAGCTAGGCATTGAAACAAACCGCACAGTAGTAACTAACGAATACCTAGAAACACTGTACCCAAATATTTTCGCAGCTGGCGATATTGTAGGTCCATACCAGTTTACACATGTGGCAGCTCATCAGGGTTGGTACGCAGCGGTAAATGGCTTATTTGGTCACCTTAAAAAGTTTAAAGTAGATTACCGTGTTATTCCGTGGACTACGTTTATTGACCCAGAAGTAGCACGTGTTGGCTTAAACGAGCAAGACGCAAAAGACAAAGGCATAGATTACGAAATCACTCGCTTTGAATTTGAAGAGCTAGACCGTGCAATTACCGACAGCGCCACAAAAGGCTTTATTAAAGTGATTACACCCAAAGGCAAAGACAAAATATTGGGTGTTACTGTAGTATCTGAACACGCTGGCGATTTAATTGCTGAGTTTGTACTGGCAATGAAACACGGTTTAGGCCTTAACAAAATACTCGGTACTATACACAGCTACCCTACTTGGGCTGAAGGTAACAAGTACGCAGCAGGCGAGTGGAAACGTGCTCATGCACCTGAAAAAGTGCTTAACATGCTTGAAAAATACCACACATGGCGCAGAGGCTAATATGTTTAAAACACCTCTAAAAGCATTGCTACTTGGTTCGGCTTTAGTTGTAACATCGTTTGCAACGTCATTTTCGGCCCAAGCCCAAAACATGCACGATAGCTGGAATGCATTATTAAATAAGTATGTTGTCGCTATTAATCATAATCACAGTACTGAGGTTGATTACGCTGCTATAAAACGTGAGCATGCACAGCTAAAAACGTATTTAGATTCGTTAACGGCTGTAACGCAAAGCGAATTTGACGCTTGGGAAAAGCCTAAGCAACTCGCTTTTTTAATCAATGCTTATAATGCGTGGACTGTTGAACTTATATTAACTAAGTACCCTGATATTAAGTCAATTAAAGACTTAGGGAGCTTTTTTAGCTCACCATGGAGTAAAGAGTTTGTGCCATTACTTGGCAAAACTCGCAGCCTTGATGATATAGAGCATGGTTTAATACGTGGCAGCGGTAAATACAACGACCCACGCATTCACTTTGCAGTAAATTGCGCGAGTATTGGTTGCCCAGCGCTTCGAGAAGAAGCCTATACAGCCACTGATTTAGAGAGCCAATTGCAAGAGCAAACAGTGCGCTTTTTATCAGATATGACACGCAATATGGCTCAAGAAAATACGCTAAGCGTGTCTTCAATATTTAAATGGTACGGCGATGATTTTGAAAACGGTTTTAGAGGTGCAAACACGCTACAGCAGTTTTTCCTGCAATATAGCGATGCACTTAAACTGATACCCGCTCAGCAAAAAGCACTTAAAAATGATGACATGAAAGTTAAATTTTTAGACTACAACTGGGATTTAAATGTTCGCCATTAAGTTTTGGCAAACACTGGCGCGATACAGCTTTTGCTGTGTCGCGTTTTGCGTTTGTGTAATCGCAAATTTAGCTGCTTTTTCAAGCACTGCGTTTGCTAATCCCTTTATTAACTCAAATAGTACAAGTAATTTAGTAATTAACACACAACAGCAATCTCGCTGGCAACAAGTTCAAGCACTTGGTAGCAATCAAGATGTATACTTTTATGCATGGGGCGGCGACGCGCAAATAAATGCTTATATTCAATGGGCAGCACAGCAAGTTAAAACTAAGTACAACATTAACCTGGTACATGTAAAATTAAGTGACACCAGCGAAGCAGTAAGCCGTGTACTTGCCGAAAAATCAGCAAACAATAACAACCAAGGCAGCGTAGATTTAATTTGGATCAACGGAGCTAACTTTGCCACCATGAGTGAGCACTCTCTGCTTTTAAAGCAATGGGCAAATAAACTCCCCTACTTTGCATTAACCGATCCGGCTAATAACCCTGCTGTAACATTTGATTTTGGTTTACCTACCAATGGGATGGAAGCGCCATGGGGGCAAGCGTCACTTACGTTTTATTACGACAGCATTGCAATAAATGGTAAGGCAAACAATAAATTGCCGACGACATTAAACGAATTATTAAACTGGAGCGCACAAAACCCTGGTCGCTTTAGTTACCCAAAGCCGCCTGACTTTTTAGGTATGAGCTTTTTAAAATACGCCTTAGTTGTGCTGCATAAGCACAGCAGCGAAAACATTAAAGCGCAGCTAAACCAACCAGCTACAACTAAAAATACGGCGCAAGTGTTAAATCCACTGTGGGACTTTTTAGATAAACTACACCCAACTCTTTGGCGTGCTGGCACTCATTTTATGCAAAGTGGTGCTCAAATGCGCCGCTTAGTAGACGATACAGAGCTGAGTTTAGCCTTTACTTTTTCAGCACCTGAAGTACCGGCAGCTGTAAAACGCTATGATTTACCAAACAGCATTCGCAGTTACGCAATGAGTGATGGCAGTTTAAGTAATACCCATTTTGTGGCAATCCCTTACAATGCAAGCCACCAGCAAAGTGCGCAATTAGTGGCTAATTTTTTAATGAGCCCTGAGGCGCAAGCTGAAAAACAAAAAGCGCATATATGGGGCGATAAAAGCGTACTTATTCAATCAACGTTAACGCCTGATCAGCAAGCCTTATTTAAAACAGCTAAACCACATCCAAGTGCACTGCCTTTAAACAGTATTAAACGCACATTGAGCGAACCTCATCCAAGCTGGGTAAACGCCATTATGCAAGGTTGGCAAACCCGTTATGGAGTAAGCCAATGAGTGTTATTTCAAAAAGTGTACCTATTAATACCAAAGCAACAACGCAGTGCAGCACCGATATGTTTACGCGCATTGTAAAATTTAGCCCGCGATTTTTACTCGCTTTACTTATACTACCCGTACTTGGTGGCTTAATTAGCGTATTGCTGCCTGCCTTTGGTTATGCGCCCGTACTTGAGCAAACAACGTTTAGCTTGCAAGGTTTTAATGCCCTTTGGCAAACACCCGGCCTTACCCAAATGGTTACCTTAAGCGTTGCAACGGGCTTAATAAGTACTCTGCTTGCATTTATCATTACCTTAATGATTTTAGCTGCGTTTTTTAATAGCCCGTGGCTTAACCGAATTCAGCGTTTATTGAGCCCTATATTAGTTATACCTCATGCCGCCGCGGCTATTGCGGTAGGGTTTTTAATTGCCCCTTCAGGTATGATTTCACGCTTAGCGTCGCCTTGGTTAAGCGGCTGGGAACTTGCGCCAAACGGCATGTTTCCGCATGATTCATTCGGTATTAGTATTATTTTAGGCTTAACACTAAAAGAGCTTCCCTTTTTATTATTAATGGCACTGGGCGTACTTGCTCAACCTGAGCTTGGCAAAAAATTACGCCAACAACATAAGGTTGCGCTTAACTTGGGTTATTGCCCAATGACCGCCTTTTTTAAAGTAATACTGCCAAGTCTTTATCCGCTGCTGCGTTTGCCCCTTTTAGCCGTGCTTGCCTATGCAAGTGCCAGTGTAGAAATGCCACTCATTTTAGGCCCAAATACACCACCCACGTTAGCCGTTGCAATAATGCATTGGTTTAACGATGTTGATTTAAACCTGCGCATTAAAGCCTCAGCGGGCGCTTTATTACAACTGGCTGTTACAGGTGGGTTATTAGCCCTTTGGCTTGGCGCAGAAAAGGCCGTAAAAGTGCTATTTAGCGACTCCCTCACTAATGGAGTGCGCGAATACGGTGGATTTTATTGGCAAAAAATAACGGTCGTACTCACCACATTAGTAATTAGCTTTATATTGTTGTCGCTTATTGGTTTAGTTATGTGGTCGGTTGCAGGCTTTTGGCGCTTTCCAGATGCAATGCCTGAGCAATTTACACTACTGCATTTTAAAAGTGCGCTAATGCAAATGAGCAGCCCGCTTTTTAATACCCTAGCAATCGGTTTAGTAACCACATTATTTGCCATTATTCTTACTCTATTGTGTTTAGAATCAGAGCAATTGAGTGACAAACCGATTTCTCGTTTTACCAGTTTAATTATTTACTTACCGTTATTAGTACCCAGTATTGCCTTTTTGTTTGGGCTAGTATGGATACAACAATTGGTAAATAACCAAGCCGCATTTTTTAATGTGGTACTTACGCATTTACTGTTTGTGTTGCCTTATGTGTTTTTGTCACTTGCGAGCAGCTATAGACGTTTAGACCCTCGTTTCGCTCATGTTGCAGCAAGCTTAGGCGCAGCGCCATGTAAGGTGTTTTTTAAAGTAAAACTACCACAGTTGTTTGCCCCTATTTTAATTGCAGCCGCACTGGGCTTAGCTATTAGTTTTGGACAATACCTCCCCACGCTTTTAGCTGGCGGCGGGCGTATAGCCACAATAACAACCGAAGCCGTTACGCTTGCTAATGGCGCAAGCAGACGCACCAGTGCCGTGTACGCTATTATGCAAATGGCACTGCCGCTTATTGGATTTATACTGGCATGGGGTTTACCTAAATATTTTTTCAAAAGTGCACGTGCTTAAAAGTACGCGAGTTTAAAAGTGCACATATTTAAAGCACCCATGTTTAACACTATCAGGGTTAAGGTTTTTTAATGCAGTCATCGTTACAAATTAAAAATTGTCAGCTTTATCGCCAAAATGAGCTGTTACTTAGCTTAAACGAGCAAGTTAATGGCGGTGAAATTCTGACTATTATGGGCCCATCAGGCAGTGGTAAATCAAGCTTATTAAATTGGCTTACGGGTACTTTACCAAGTAGCTTTAAGGCCAATGGTGAGGTGTGGCTTAATGGTCAAAATATCGATAACACCCCTCCACACTTGCGCCATATTGGAGTGCTTTATCAAGACGCTTTATTGTTTTCGCATTTAACTGTTGCTGGTAACATTGCCTTTGCAATGCCCAAAGGTAATAAAAAACAACGCCTTGAAAAAATAGAACACGCACTTGAGCAAGTCGGTCTTAAAGACATGGGTAATCGTCACCCCGATAACCTCTCGGGCGGGCAGCAAGCCCGTGTTGCATTATTACGTATGCTGCTGAGCGAACCTAAAGCCATTTTACTCGACGAACCCTTTAGCAAACTCGACACCCAACTGCGTGTTGATACACGCGAACTCGTGTTTAGCCAAATACGCGATCATAAGCTACCTGCAATTATGGTAACTCATGACCATAGCGACGCCGACGCTGCAAATGGCAAACTCATAACTTTAAATAGCGCACTTTAAATACATAGCTTTAAACGCATAAGGCAAAAAACATGCTAGACAAATTTATCACCCCTGTAATTAAGCCACTTTTAACACCTGTGGTTATGCTTATGCATAAACGCGGCATAACCGCCGATCAGCTCACCGTGGTAGGCTTTTTAGTTGGCTTATTAGCCGTGCCATTACTGGCGTTTGAAATGTGGTACGGCGCATTAGTTGCCATTGCTTTAAATCGAATTTTAGATGGACTTGATGGCGCATTAGCACGTTATGCAAACCAAAGTTCAAGCGCGGGTGGCTTTTTAGATATCACACTCGACTTTTTATTTTACGCGGCTATTCCGCTTGGCTTTATTTTGGCAAACCCTGAGCAAAACGCGATAGCGGGCTCCTTATTACTTGCCACTTTTATTGGTACGGGCTCAAGCTTTTTAGCTTTTGCGATTGCCGCCGAAAAATTTAAACTCGAAAAACCGCAATTTAAATATAAAAGCTTTTACTACTTAAACGGCTTAACCGAAGGCACTGAAACAATAGCGCTATTTATTGCATTTTGTATTTGGCCGCAGCACTTTGCTGTTATGGCGAGCATTTTTGCTATTGCGTGTGGCATAACTATTTTTACCCGTATACATGGCGGTTATCACACGCTTAAGCGACAAGAAGCCGATGCTAACAAAGCAGCTGAAAACGTGCCTAACAGTGCAAATTCTGAGGTAATAAATGACTAATGAAGTATGGTGGCGACTCGGCTGCTTTTTTAGCATTTTAATTATAATGATGCTGCTTGAATGGCAAAAGCCTGCTCGCCAAGCAGCTATTAAAAGCAGTACACGTTGGTTTGCTAACTTTGGGTTAGTGTTTGCTTCATCAGTTGTTGCGCGCTTAGTGGTTCCCATTGGGCTAACCGCCGTAGCACTTTACAATCAAGAGCACGGCATAGGCTTATTTAATCAAATAGCTCTACCAAGCAGTTTAATTATTATATTGAGCATACTTTTACTCGATATATTAATTTATTGGCAACATAGGTTATTCCATAACGTGCCTATTTTATGGCGCTTACACCGTGTACATCACGCCGATGCACACGTTGATACAAGTACGGGCTTGCGCTTTCATCCTATCGAAATTGTACTGAGCATACTTATAAAACTAATTGCAGTAACTGCTCTTGGCGTACCTGCCATTGCGGTACTTATATTTGAAATAGCACTTAATGGTTTAGCATTATTTAATCATGCAAATATACGCCTACCTAATGCCATTGAAAAACCACTGCGTTTAATACTAATGACGCAAATTTTGCATCGAATTCACCATAGCCAAGTGGTTAGTGAAACCAACTCAAACTATGGTTTCAGTGTAATTTGGTGGGATAAATTATTTGGTAGCTACAAAGATAAAGCAAAAAAAGCCGACGCAGATATAAATATTGGCTTAAAAGAATACCCAAGCCAAAAGCAAAATGCCTCGCTTTGGGGTTTATTGATCATGCCATTTAAAAATAAGTAAACCGCGTACATTCTCGGATTAGTCCTATATTTAATAGGCTCTTATTAAAGAGCCTATTATGAATTAAGTAACACTAAAACGCCTCTTACCGTAAACTAATTGTAAATAAAATAAACAAATATGTTGACCATTTGCGTACTCCACAATATCATTTGTAAGCGCTTACAAAACACAATCTAAAATGTAAGCGCTTACAGCATGAAAAACAAAGCTCAAAAAACAATTAATCTGACAATAATCTGTTGAAACCGGGGTTCAGTTATGAACATTGAAACAACGCACATTACACGTTTACTTGCCGCTATCTCTTTAGTTACGTTAGCTGGCTGTGGTGGTGACTCTGCCACTAAATCAAATTTTGAAAATGTAGATGCCTCTGAGCCAGTATCAGATTGGCAAATGGTTTGGAGCGACGAGTTTGAAGGCTCAGCCATTGATACAAACAAATGGAACTATGAATTAAACTGCGATGGCGGTGGTAACAACGAGAAACAGTGTTACACCGACAGTGAGCAAAATGCATTTATTGCAGACGGTGTGTTAAACATTGTTGCCCTACCCGCTGAAGAGGGTGCAGAAAAACCTTACACTTCAGCGCGCTTAAATACGCGTTACAACGCCGACTTTACATATGGTCGCTTTGAAGTGCGCGCCAAACTTCCATCAGGACAAGGTAGCTGGCCAGCATTTTGGATGCTGCCAACTGATGAAGTTTACGGCACTTGGCCTCGTTCTGGCGAAATAGATGTTTTAGAATCAGTAAACCTTAAAACACCAGATGAAGATGGCGGTATAGAGTCTAGTATCCACGGCACACTTCATTACGGACGCGCGTGGCCAGATAACAGCTACACAGGGCAAGAATACAAATTCCCTGAAGATACTAATCCAGCAGATGATTTCCACACGTATGCTGTTGAATGGCAAGAAGGTGAAATTCGCTGGTACGTAGACGGTTACCTTTATGCAACTCAGCGTCAATCAGAAGTTCGTACTAATGCAAGTGGTGAGGCTGTAGGCCTAAAACATCGTGGTTGGTTTGCAGAATACTTTGAACAAGGTTCTGGCGAACTTACAACGCATTGGGATA
The DNA here is from genome assembly GCF_014163875.1 of Pseudoalteromonas sp. SR43-3. Taxonomy (NCBI): domain Bacteria; kingdom Pseudomonadati; phylum Pseudomonadota; class Gammaproteobacteria; order Alteromonadales; family Pseudoalteromonadaceae; genus Pseudoalteromonas; species Pseudoalteromonas sp. SR43-3. Next base: position 88,340 of record NZ_JACJEC010000010.1, read on the forward strand.
GCGCACCATTTGATAAAGACTTTCACTTATTGCTAAACCTAGCAGTAGGCGGTGACTGGCCTGAAAACGTAAATGATTTAGGTGTAGACGCTAGCGCATTTGAAAACGGCCAAACCTTTGCTATTGATTACGTACGTGTTTATCAATGTGCATCAAACCCTGAAACAGGTAAAGGCTGTGAAACTATTCGCCCAGGTTACAATAGCTTAGACGATGCGTTGCTTGAAGGCGATGCACCAATCCCTAGCCCACCTTCGACAGGCATTGCAACACCACTAACTATTTTTGGTGAATCATTTAATCCAAATTGGCCTGCATGGGATTGTTGTGGTGGTTCTACTCCCGCTATTGTTGCAGATGAAACCCAAGGTGATGTAGTTGAATTTGTAGTAGGTGCAGAACCCACTGTAATGGGCTTTATTAGCCGTGAGATTTTTATTACTGACGAAGCAGGAAAAGCCAGCCCGTTTGATGCTTCTCCAATGCTGGATGAAGGTTACGTTCGTTTTAAAATGAAAGTAACAAATGCACCAGGCACAGCTGATGCAGCTTGGCTTGTAAAACTTGAAAGTAATGAAGGTTCTAGCGCAGTAGAAATGCCGATTACAGACAGTGTTGAAGGCGTAAGCCCTGTTGTTGGCCAATGGCAAACTTATACATTTTTACTAAAAGATCTAGATGCTGCAAATTTAGATATTAGTGCAATTGATGTGATCATGGTGTTTCCAGCATGGGGCGCAGGTGAAGGCGCTGTTTATTTAATTGACGATGTTGAGATTACTCAAGATAACTTAGGCGTATCACCTGAGCTTACTATTTTTACTGATGAGCAAAATCTAGCATGGCCAATGTGGGATTGCTGTGGTGGCTCAACCCCTGTTGAAGCTATGGATGATGAAGAACATGGTCTAACTGCAGAGTTTAGCATTGGTGCAGAGCCTACTGTGATGGGCTTTAATAGCCGAACATCGTCAGGAGGCTCAGGCGAATCGTTTGACGCTAGTAGCATTTTAGATGAAGGCGTTATTCAATTTGATTTAAAAGTAACCTCTACTCCTAGCGATCCAGCTACACCGTGGTTATTTAAAGTTGAGTCAAATGGCGGCGACTCTGCAGTAGAGCTTGAATTAACGGCAAGTGTTGAAGGCGTAGCGCCAGTTACTGGCGAGTGGCAAACATATACATTTAAATTGTCTGATCTTGCAGCTGCTGGCTTAGATGTAAGTACTATAGATGTATTAATGATTTTCCCAGCATGGGGGGCAGGTGAAGGCTCTGTTTACCGTGTAGATAACGTTAAGATTTATAATCCAAATGCAGCGCCAGCTGCAACGGGTGAGCTTACTGTATTTAAAGATGCAGCTGCCGATCAGTGGAGTATTTGGGATTGTTGTGGTGGCTCTACACCAACAACAGAAACCGATGATGACGCGCATGGCGCAGTAGCGCAATTTAGCATTGGTTCTACTGCTACAGTAATGGGCTTTATAGCTGATGAAGACGTATCGTTTGATGCCTCTGCAATACTTGAAAATGGTGTAGTTCAATTTGATATGAAAGTTGTATCAGCCCCTTCAGATATTGACGCTCAGTGGCTATTTAAAATTGAATCAATTGGTACATCGAGTGCCGTAGAGCTTGCTTTATCAAGCAGTGTTGAAGGCCAGGCACCTGTAACGGGCGAATGGCAAACATACACCTTCCCTCTTCAGCAATTGTTTGATGCAGGCTTAGACATTAGCGCATTAAACGTAATTATGGTTTTTCCTAGCTGGGACATGGGCGATGGCGCGCTTTACCGTATAGACAACGTGATTATTGCAAATCCATAAAACACACACCAATAGGCGCTTAGCGCCTATTGCTACACAACAACATTTTATAAAGCAGAGCTATTATGAACACATTCAATTTTAAAAAGAGCCAACTTGCGGCTTCTGTGTCTCTCATCATTGCTGCGAGCACATTAAACACAGCTATTGCGGCAGAAGCACAAACAAGCGTTTCATCTGATGTAGAAGTTATTGAAGTAAAAGGTATTCGTGGTTCACTTATTCGTTCTATGGATATGAAACGCGACTCTTCTGGTATTGTAGATGCCATTTCATCTGAAGAAATGGGTAAATTCCCAGATACCAACTTAGCAGAATCATTACAACGTATTACGGGTGTATCGGTTAGTCGCGCAAACGGTGAAGGTAGCCAAATTACAGTACGTGGTTTTGGCCCTGAGTTTAACTTAATAACCTTAAATGGCCGCCAAATGCCGGGCACAGGTTATACACGTTCGTACAACCTTGAAAACGTTGCCTCTGAGGGCGTAAGTGCCCTTGAAGTTTTTAAAACAGCACGTGCAGACGTGCCAAGCGGTGGCTTAGGTGCAACAGTTAATATTTCTACTGCGCGCCCTTTTCAAAAGCCGGGTCAAAACTTTTCAGCAACCGTTAAAGCAAATCACGACTCGTCAAACGAAGCTGGTGATGACGTAACACCAGAGTTTTCTACTGTTTACAGCAATACTTTTGTAGATGACACTTTTGGCTTTGGTTTTTCGTTTTCGCACCAAGAGCGTGACTTTCAAAAACAAAGTGCCAATATTCAAGGCTGGCAGGCAAACGTAGACTTACCTGAATTAGATAGCAGCAACGTCGTTGATAACCGCACAGACCCTGCAGGTAACTACTACTTCCCTAAAGACATGAATTACTCTATTGAAGATGTAGAACGTGAACGTACAAACGGACAAGTTACCTTTCAATATGCACCGGTAGATGGCTTTGTAGCAACACTTGATTACACCGCAAGTAAAGCTGTAACAGGTTCTCAAAGTATTGGTTGGGGTATTTGGAACGACTTTGGTAGCAATATTAATGGCTACGAGCTTGATGAAAATGGTACGGCTGTTTATGCTGATATTAGCGGTAACGATGCCTCGTTTACAGCCAACAAAGGCACTACAGAAGTAAAAGCGCGCTCACTTGGTTTAAACCTAGATTGGGAAATTAGCGACACGTGGCACGTAGAGCTTGATTACCACGACTCTAAAAACGAAACCGATAACGGCGCCGACAATGGGCTGGGAAGTGCCGGCCAAGTAATTTTAGGTTCTGATCAGCTAGCTAATAAAATTTATGATTACCGCACGGGCGAAGTACCCAGTGCACAAGTTAATTGGTTAAATGGCACAAGTGAATTAACGCCTGGCGAAATTGATTCAAACTTTAGTCAATTTACTCACTCACCGGGTGAATCAAACATTGAACAATTACAGCTACATACAACATGGTATAACGAAAGTTATGACATTGGTTTAGTTAAAGTTAAATTTGGCGCATCACGTACAGAACAAAACACCGGTGGTTACACCGCGTGGAGTGGTTTAGTAGGTGGTCCAGGCTTTAACCCATCATATACAGAAATATTCCCAGACGGCATGTTTACCCGTCACGATACATCGGGCCTTTTAGATCAATTTGAAGGGGGCGGCAGTGACTTACAACCTGGTTACTACTATACCTACGATTTTGACGAAGCTGTTGCGCGCCAAATTGCTTACTTAACAGCTGATGTGACAGGCGGCGATGCATACGCCGCAAATGCATATATGGATGGTATTGACAGCGAAAGCTACGTAGAAGAAATCACTAATAGCTTTTATGTTCAATCAAGCTGGGAATTTGACGTAAGTAACTACTACGTAAAAGTAAATGCAGGCCTACGCTATGAGCAAACAGATGTAACCAGTACTGTACGTCAACGCGTTGAAGATCAAGTTAATTGGATCAGCGCTTCTGAGTGGATCATGCAATACGCTGCTGGCGGCGATGATAACTTCTTAGAGCAACAAGGTGATTACGATGTTTTACTGCCTTCAATCGACGTAAGTGTTGATTTAACTGAAGACGTAGTAGCCCGCGTATCTTGGGGTAAAACAATGTCGCGTGCACCACTGGGTAATTTAGCCGGTGGCCGCAGCTTAACAGGCAGCCCAAAACCAGGTTCTCGCACAGGTAGCCAAGGTAATACAAACTTATTGCCGTTTGAATCAACAAACCTTGATTTATCACTTGAGTATTACTACGCAGAAGGCAGCTACGCATCTGTTGGTTACTTTAAAAAAGATGTTGATAACTTTATTCAAACCACCATTACGCAAACTACTATTGATGGCTTGCACGATATTTTAAACGGCCCTCGTTACTTACAAGCCGTAAGCGATATTGAATCACGTGGTGAGCAAGCAACAACCGACGCTATTTTTGCACAAATGATTGCCAGCGGTTACGGCAATGCAAATGGCGTTATTGAACCAAACAGCGACGATCCGCTAATTACATGGAATATTAGCCAACCGCAAAACACCGACAGTAAATCGGTAGATGGTTTTGAAGTTGCAGTACAGCACTTAATTGGTGAAACCGGTTTTGGTGTTGGTGTTAACGCAACATTTGTAGATGGCGACGTTGAATTTGATAGCGAAAGCCTTGATCAACAAGCTCCACTTACAGGCTTAAGTGACTCAGCTAACTTCCAAGGCTTTTACGAAAAAGACGGCCTATCAGTTAAAATTACTTATGCATGGCGCGACTCGTATCTAATTGGTGTAGGCCAAGCGCAAGGTTCAGCTGATGCGCCTCCGCAATATGCTAAAGCGTATGGCCAGTGGGATATGAGCGTTAACTACGATGTAAACGAAAACGTAACGGTATTTTTTGATGGCATAAACTTAAATAATGCCACCGAAGAGGGTTACGGACGTTACGAAGAGCAGTTCTTATTTGCTAATCAGTACGGTCCACGTTACTCAATTGGTGCCCGTTACACGTTCTAACTAAATTTCCTTTAGTAAAAAATGCAAAAAACCGCTCACTGAGCGGTTTTTTATTGTCTAAAGTTATAATTTTTTAATAAATGGTACCAATCTGTTTATATAGGATCTATTTAACGTTAAGAAAATTACGCTAGAACTAGACAAAAATTTTTGTACCTAGTTGTTCTAAATAAAAATTTCAGCGACGTTATAGTGCAATTTAATTCACTAAATTGCTCAAAGATTCATACCGGGTGGTATGATTACATATACATACCGCCCGATACCTCAAGTCGTTGGCCTGTCATCCAACGGTTTTCGTCCGCTAATAAGTTAGCAATCATAGGCCCTATATCGTCTGTTACACCAACTCTGCCCATTGCCGTTTGTGATGTAATAAACGCATTTACTTCATCGTTATCACGAACGACGCCATTACCAAAGTCGGTTTCAATTGCACCAGGGGCTACAACATTTACCGCAATATTTTTAGGTGCAAGTTCTTGAGCTAAATACCTTGTCATTACTTCTATTGCACCTTTGGTCATTGCATAAGTAATATGACCGGGTAATGAAAAACGCGTTAAACCACTTGATAAATTAATAATACGACCACCGTTTTTTATAAAGGGTAACAACGTTTGGGTAACAAAAAATACTCCCCTTAAGTTAATATTTACTAACGTATCAAAAGTTGATTCACTTGTGTCTGCAAAACTGCTAGTAAGCCCCACCCCTGCATTATTAATTAAGTAATCAAACTCACTTTGTTGCCAATGAGTCTGCAGGACATTTTGTAGTTGCTGTGCAAAATCCTCAAAGCCGAGCATATCACTTACATCTAATTGCAATGCAACCGCTTTAGAGCCTAGATCCTGTACTTGCTTTACAACCTCTTTTGCTTCTTTTTCATGACGACGGTAAGTAAAAATGCAATCGATACTTTGCTTTGCAAGGCAAAGCACCGTGCTTTTACCAAGCCCACGATTACCACCTGTGATCACTGCAATTCGTTTGTTCATTGTTATATCCTGTTGAAAATAAAAGCGGGGAGTTAAATAACCTCCAAGCCAGTATATTTTTTCAAGCAACAAAGATAAACAGGCTGAAAAGAGTTACACTGTTCAAAATAAACGAACAATAAACGGTATTATGAAAGACCTAAACGCAATACGTATTTTTATTAAAGTAGCGCAACTCAGTAGTTTTTCTAAAGCAGCAACAAGCTTAAATCTTCCTAAGTCAAGTGTATCGCAAGCAGTAACCATGCTCGAAAGTACATTAAATACGCGTTTATTACACCGTACTACACGCACCGTAAATATGACTTCAGACGGTGAGCTATTTTATCAACGTGCACTAGGAATTATCAGCGACGCTGACGATTTAAAAAATTTATTTGTAAGTGAGGATAAAGGTTTAACAGGCCGAATACGTGTAGATATGCCACAAGCTGTTAGTCGAGATACCATAATTCCAAACTTAAGTTCGTTTTTAAAAATGCACCCAAATCTTGAAATAGAACTTGGCAGCTCCGATAGACGAGTAGATGTCATTAAAGAAGGATTTGATTGCGTAGTAAGAGTGGGCGAACTTACCGACTCATCGTTAATTGCTCGGCGATTAGGAAGCTTTAAAGTTTTAAATTGCGTAAGCCGTTATTATGTAAAAAATCATGGCTTACCTAAAACTCTAAACGATTTAAAAAATCATTACATTGTTCGCTACAGTCAAACACTTGGTATCCCTGATCCGGGTTTCGAATATTTAGATAGCAATAATCAATTGCAATCAATAACGATGAAAAGCCAGCTTACTGTTAACTCCTCAGAGGCATATTTAAGCGCAGTACTGAGTGGTTTCGGGCTTATTCAATCACCTATTCACGGTATAAGTAAATACCTTGAATCTGGCGAACTTATACAGGTTTTGCCTCAATACGCGATGCCCGACCTACCAATCAATATTTTGTACCCGAATAGGCGTCACTTACCCAAACGCGTAAGTGCATTTATGCTTTGGCTTGAAGAACAATTGAGCGTATTTACAAAGTAATAACCTAGTTGCTAGCTTGAGTTACTAAAACAAGTTACAGGTTTTTAATCTGCTCAAGTAACACATTAATTGTCCAATCAATGCGCTATATTATGCCACTGCGCTTTTGTTGTAGGTTCTGCGTGCTCTTGTGCAGCATTTACAACTGCTGATAGTAGTAAAATTGGGAGCAATATATAATTGGTTATTCTTGTTTTATAGTCATAAAAATCCATTTAAGCTAAAAATAAATTACTGGTACATTATTGTTCATTAACCATACTAAAAAAGCGATTTAAGGGACATAAGTAAATACATACGGCACCTAAGTTAAAAACTTAAGAATCGGCCAACCTTATTTAGTAGTTGAGCAATGTGTCTGATACAGTAAAAAAGCCATGCCAATTAATTTTGGTGCTTGAAGGTAATCTTCGGCCGCTAAAAATTGTCCAATTAATCCCGGGGATTTCTTAACTTCATAATCAGTTGATCATAGTTTTCACTTTTCGGCACAATACTTAATTCACCGTCGGCCTCGAAAACCACCGCCATAACTGTGCTTAAATCACCAAAACCGGCTTTTCGAACACTCGCTTCCACTTCGGTGCTGGTGAGACGAGTGTCTTTCATAGCAGCCTCTATATATTCACCGTCGAAAAAACTAATTGTGGAGAAGTTTTGACTACTTTGTCGAACGTCGAAAAATGGGCGCTGATCCAAGTGAGTAAATATTGTAAAAAGAGGAGTAGGCTTACCGCGACTAAAACCTCAACTATAACCACGTCTTTCAATAAGATAGCAGAACCCAAGATGGAGCCTGCCGCTACGGTGATTATCCAGTCAAAGTTATTCATTTTAGCAAATGAGCGTTTACCCAATAAATGCGTCGCTAGGATTAAAAAGGGATAAATAATCAAGGTTGTGGTGACAATGCGCGCTATTTCACTCCACGATTCAAAAAACATATTTCCCTCTACTTAAGGTGCTGAATATACTAATAATCATATAAACTAAACAGCCACCTGAATCACACAAACTAGGCAGTCACCTTAATAAAACAAACAACACTGTACAACTAAATCTGCCATACAGATTCAGGGTTTATCTTTTATTGCAGGGTCTCTTTACGGATGGTTTTTAATTTATGTCAGGGCATCAAATTATAATGGGACCTAACAAGTTATGATGGGACCCACTTTATTTAGCCTATTAGAATCTAGGCTTTGTAAAGAGCAAAGTTCAAGATGGGTGTCTAGTTTAATACGGTGTCTAGTTTAATTCTTGGTGTGCACTGCGAAATAACCAACACAAATTAAGCGGCCACTTCAAATTAATAGCTAAGCTTTACTAGTCGTCCACCTAAGGGCATGTTGCTATAAATAGATTAACCACTTACCTTTATACGCTTGCCTGTAGAGTATATTATATCTTTGCTTGGACATGAATATTTTGGTGTTATGGTTGAACAAGGTTGATTTGGTTTATCAAAACAGAAATCAAACCGAGTTTGCGTTTTAACTGGATGAGTAATGATATTTTTTGGTAATTCTGACCACTTCCAGTTTTTAATTACATCTTCAGCCGCTTTAGAAAAGTGCTTATTTGTCGAAGCTATAACAGTTATGTCTTTTACTTCATTTTGTGGTGTGATTACATACTCAATGGTGGCGCAACCTTCAATAGACTTCATTACAGCCTGTTTTGGATACCTAGCTGGAAACCGATTTAATTGACTCCATTTTGAAGATTGTATTTCGTTGTGAGTAACTGATAAGTGCGAATACTCTTTATCTACTTCCGTTGATGCACATCCACCAATAATAAGAGTAGTGATTAGAATGCCAATATTCTTTTTCATAACCGAAACTTCCTTTTATTTATAACGCCCAAATAAAAGGCTAAAAATAGTGGGCTAAAATGGAGCGAAGCGAACAGCCCGCTGTTTTTAGTCCTTGTTGATTTGCTTGTTAGGGCTTAATGCTCGAATAGATTTTAAGAACTCTTTACTAAAATCGAGGTTAGCCCAAATTAATTGAGTACCACCACAATAACCCGTTATCCAATTAGAGTCGTCTGTAAAAGCAACATACTCTTTCCCCAATGAAAAAGACATTCCGTGACATGCATTAACGTCCATTGCGGAATATATGACTTTTGTGTAATTGCCCTTAAGCATACTTTTATTGTCTAAAGTGATTTTTTGATAAGGTCTATTCTCTTTATCAAATAAAATCTCCAACTTCATAATACGCCCATTTAGCACATTACTAGCGTTACCGAAATGCACAGAAGGTGGTTGTTCTGCACAACTGCAAGCAAGGGTGTTAGCACTAAACAGTATAAAAGAAATAAAAAACGCTAAACGATACACCAAATTCTCCCTTGAGCCCTAACGCCCCAATAAGGGGCTAAAAATTGTTTGCTAAAATGTTGAGGAACGAAAACAGCAAACTGTTTTTAGTCCTGCTTGATTGGCTTGTTAGCTATACGATTTAACCAAACCAATGTTGACTTAGCAATTAAAAGAAACCCAAATATTTGAAATAGCGAAATGTATATGGCATTGCCAGATTGTTTAACATACCATTTTTTGAGTTCACTAATTTTTAAATCGGAAGCTGCATTATCTTTATTTTTTTTAACATCTAAAGTAGACGGATTAAAGTCCTTATACTCTCCAGATTCAAGTTTGAACTGAACTATAACACCATAATTTTGATATATGGCTTGAGCGTGTAGCCTGTTTTTTTCTTCACTATCTAAATAAGTTCGTTTAAACAATTCTGCGGAGTTTACTGAAGAATCAAATTCAAGTTCAACAGCGTTACTTTTTAAGATAAATCCTTGAGTCGAAAGTACGTTCAATCCAACAGATAGACAAAACAAAACTAAAAATTCATTAAGTTTAATTGGAAGTACTTTAGTGGCAACAAGCGGTTGTTTGAATGAAGAAATAGAATATGCAATTGGTAACAAAACCGATAAAAGAACTATTAACACCCAATTTTCAAACAGGTAACCATCTTCTATTGGAAAAGTGAAAATAAATATTAATTGTGCATAAAATAAAGCATGGCAAAAAAATGTTAAATACTTCATTACTTCCCTGTATAGCTAACGCCCTAATAATGGGCAAAAAATTGTTGGCTAAAATGTTGAGGAACGAAAACAGCCAACTGTTTTTTGTCCTTATTTATTAGCTTGTTAGGGAGTTTAACCGCCCAACGTTGGCTGAAAATTAATTTTAATACTATCACCATTACAACCCGGGTACTGATGAATCGAACTTACAGACATACTACCCTTTATTTTATCTTCAGGAGTCCTAAGGTAAACATCGTTAGTTACTTTAAAAGTAACATCTGGTTTTGATAATAAGCCCCAATTAATTTTAGAACCAATAGGCGTAGGATTACTATTTGAAAAAGTGCTGAGTTCATCAATTGAATTTGGCCAATTTTGATTGTCACAATAAAACTTTGCGATAACGCCTGACAAATAAACATGCTGCATTGCACTTTCAGCAGAAGCCTTACTAGAATCAGCCTCTTTTTTCTCAGTTGACGCACAGCCTGAAACAAACAAAATTAATACCAAAACTTGAAAATAACGCATACTCTTGAAGAACTCCCTAACAACTTTGTCTACGACATTTGTCGTTTTATAAACCGACAAATGTCCCTATATTACAATGCATTTATCTTAGCCAGCAAATAACCACCTGTAAACAACTAGTTAACTATAAAGAAATCTCCGTTAATGCTGTAATGCACCTAAATGGGGGAGATCAGTAATATCCGACAATGCATAAATCACTGCTAATTTTTAGAGCAACTTTTATAAAAAGTTAATATTGTAAAATCGTTTTTAACGCAGGTAATGAGTTATTAAAACGCTTAGGTTTTAACGTTTTGAACGCGGCTGGTATTGTACTTATATATTACAACACGCTTAAAATAGTGTTGTGAGCACTGTGAATAAAAAAGCGCTACAAATATGCAGCGCTCTCATTACTTAATGGTTGTTGTGTTTAAGTTTGAACTGTTTTATTAAAAAAAGCCGAGCGGATCTTCACTGTAGCTCACTAATAAATTTTTAGTTTGTTGATAGTGATCGAGTGCTAGTTTGTGTGTTTCGCGCCCTATTCCTGATTTTTTATAACCACCAAATGCAGCATGTGCTGGGTACATGTGGTAACAGTTGGTCCACACTCGGCCAGCTTCAATTTTGCGCCCCATGGTATAAGCACGGTTCATGTTTCTACTCCACACCCCTGCGCCTAAGCCAAATTCTGAGCTGTTGGCAAGTTCGAGTGCTTCAGCTTCATCTTTAAAGGTCGACATAGAAATAACAGGGCCAAAAATTTCTTCTTGGAACACACGCATGTCGTTTGTACCTTTAAGCAGTGTAGGTTGTATGTAATAACCACCATTTAAATCGTCATTTAGCTGCTCTACGTTTCCGCCGGTGAGTACTTCAGCGCCTTCTTTTTTACCTATGTCTATGTAACTAAGTATTTTATCAAACTGTGCTTTTGAAGCTTGAGCGCCCACCATGGTTTCGCTGTCGAGTGGGTTACCGCGTTTAATTTGTTGGGTACGTTCGAGTATGCGCTCAATAAACTGCTCGTATATATCTTCTTGAATAAACAATCTTGATGGACAGGTACATACTTCGCCCTGGTTAAAGTAAGCAAGTACGGCGCCTTCTATGGCTTTTGATAAAAACGCGTCGTCTTTTTCCATTACATCATTAAAAAATATATTGGGCGATTTACCGCCAAGCTCTACCGTTGACGGAATAATGTTTTCAGCAGCACATTTTAAAATATGTGAGCCAACAGGTGTAGAGCCTGTAAATGCAATTTTAGCAATGCGTTTACTTGTGGCCAGTGCTTCGCCTGCTTCTTTACCAAACCCATTTACAATATTGAGCACGCCTGCAGGCAGTAAATCACCAATAATTTCCATTAAAACTAAAATAGATGCTGGAGTTTGTTCGGCTGGTTTTAGTACCACACAGTTACCTGCAGCAAGAGCTGGGGCAAGTTTCCATGCGGCCATTAAAATAGGGAAGTTCCACGGAATAATTTGCCCAACCACACCTAGTGGCTCGTGAAAATGATACGCAACGGTGGTTGCGTCTATTTCACCTATAGTGCCGTCTTGCGATCGTAGGCACCCTGCAAAGTAGCGAAAGTGATCTGCCGCTAGCGGAATATCAGCAGCGAGTGTTTCACGAATTGCTTTACCGTTATCCCATGTTTCGGCAACAGCTAGTAACTCTAGGTTTTGCTCAATTCGGTCGGCTATTTTTAGCAGTATGTTACTTCGGTCGGTCACCGACGTTGTGCCCCATTGCTCTCGCACTGCATGCGCTTTATCGAGAGCCAGCTCTATGTCGTCTTTGTCTGAACGCGGTATTTGGCAAAATACCTTACCGTTTACTGGGCTTATATTATCAAAGTATTGGCCATTTACTGGCTTCACCCACTCTCCGCCAATGTAGTTCCCGTATTGTTGTTTAAAGTTTACGAGTGCGCCATCGCTACCTGGATTTGCATATATCATGTGTGTGCTCTCTTTATTGTTGTTAGCTAAAGGTCGAACATTTATATAAAACAAAATGCTTTATATTTAATCAATGTTGATTGACATTAAACTAACAAGTACCTAAAAACTTGATTAGCTGTCCACAAAAGTTGTCTGTGAGTCCAAACTAATAAAACCTAAAGGATTGATATGCACACATCTCAGTTAAACAAAAAACGCCAACAACTTGATGTATTAATAGAAAATAAAGTCACATTCGCTGCAGATAGCAGTGAGTTGAGTATTTACGACACGTATCAAAGCGCGCAAAAGGTAGCACTGCACTCAAACGAGCTGCTGTTTTGTGCCATGCTAAGCGGCAAAAAGGTAATGCACGTAGAAAGGAGCCAATACCATAAAGTATTTTTACCACACGAGTCGTTTGTATTAGCGCCAGAGCAAGGTGTTTTAATTGATTTTCCACAAGCATCAATGCACGCCCCAACCACCTGTTTAGCCATTGAAATTAGCACAGATAAAATAACGAGCGTGGCGAATGCACTAAACATGCAGCAAAATTTTGCACACGATGGCTTATTTGAATATGTACCTCAGTTAGTGCATACCCAACATAATATTCAAACGCAGCAATTATTAGAGCGCATGGTGCATTTATTTAGTGAGCAAGGCGCACAGCGACATTACTTGATTGATTTGTCGTTGAACGAATTGATCACCCGTTTATTACAACAACAAAGCCGCGAGCTATTGCTAGCTAGCTGCGATAAGCCACGCCTTAAAACAAAAGTGAGCGATGCCCTGCTTTATATTGAAGAACACTTAAGTGAAACGCTCGACATAAATACCTTATGCAAAATAGCATGTATGAGCCGCAGTAAGTTTTATCAGCAGTTTAAACTTGCATTTGGCACTAGCCCAGCCCTTTGGCAGCAACAATTAAGACTTAAAAAAGCGCGTACTCAATTGCTACAAGGCCATGCAATTAGCCAAGTGTGCTTTGATGTTGGATTTAATAGCGCGAGCCACTTTAGTCGCCTATTTAAACAAACCTTTGGCATTGCGCCTAAAGAATGCCGACATTAGCCCTAAAATCTTATTTTTTTACTTTGCTAACGCCCTGAATATGTTAGTTTATTAACATGTGTATTGAGTAAAGAATTGGTATGAGTAAGCAAACCCGCTGGACCCTAAAAAGTATTGCTAAAGAGTTAGGTGTGTCTAACGCGACAGTATCTAATGCGTTTAATCGCCCTGATCAGCTATCGGCTAAACGCCGAGACGATATTCTTGCAGCGTGTAAAACTTTGGGCTATTACGGGCCCAATAAGGCCGCGCAATCGTTGCGTAATGGCACATTTAATATTGTCGCTTTAGTGCTGCCCGATAGTGTGGAATACATGGTGTCGGACCCTGTGGCTAGCAGCTTTATGCGCGGTGTTACCTCGGTGCTTGAAAAAAACGGCATTAATGTTTTATTGTTTTCAGGTAATAGCGGTAACCTTAACAACGTGGTCGACTTGGTAGATGGCTTTATTTGTTATGGCCGCCCTCGTAATAACGCGTTAGTTGAGCAATTAAAAACAGTGTCTAAACATGTAGTGACAATTGATTTTGATATTGCTCGCAATGCCTCTGTAAATATTAATAACGAGCAAGCAAGTTACGAAATTGCTAAACACGTACTGCATAATCAAAGCGATAAAGTGGCTATATTAGGGCTTAGATTACTTGATGAAAACGTATTATGCCGCGTGTATGAACACCACGAATTTGAAACCGGACAATCTATTTCGCATCAACGTTTACGTGGTTATCAACGCGCTTTAAGCGAGGCAAATATTACGGTAGCTGACGATCGTATTTGGAACATTCCTGAAAGTAGCGAGCGTTTTGCTAATATTGCTGCTAAAGAGGTTTTAAGTGCCTCCCCTCGTCCTAACGTTATTATTTGTATGAGTGATTTAATTGCGCTTGCCACAATGCGAGAAGCAATAAAACAAGGCATAAAAATAGGTGAAGAACTGCGTATTGTGGGCTTTGATGGTATTGATGAAGCAGCCCGGTTTGTGCCTCGCCTCACCACCATTCATCAAAACAGCCAAGAAAAAGGCGTTATAGCCGCTGAATTATTTATTTCTAAAGAAGAAAAAACTCAGGAAGTCAGTTACGAATTAGAGATTGGTGCGAGTAGTTAGCTTACAAACCTTGTAATAGTTTTATGTGTTAAAAAGCCAAGCTACTTAAGCTTGGCTTTTGCTTTACATGGCGTTTGTAAATTACTTTTATAACATTAAGCTAAAAATGAATTTAAGTTAATCGTTGTTTCTTCATCACCGTTTACCTGCGTAATAAGTGCATGGCGTAATTTAAAATCAACAGTAAGTGAAATAGTTTGCTCATCTAGTTGCCACGATAAACAACACATACAGCCTTCACCTTGGGCGCTAAATTCACCTGCAAATGCAGGGTGTGAATTGCGAATTTTAATTAATTCAATTAAACCTTTTACTACAGGCTTATTTAAGGCTTTGTCGATTATATTTGCATCTAAATATGGGCGGTTAATATCACGGCCTACATTTGTATTTGTCAGTAATTCCATGTCGTTTTCGCAAGCAAATAGGCCGCCGTAATAAACTTGTGGTACACCTGGAGCAAAAAATTGAATTGCACGCGACAGTAAGTAATCAAAGTCTTTAGCGCCTAATGCGTTGTAGTACGTACAGTTAACTTGATATAAGTCGACATTACTCGCCGCAGCGCCCGTAGCTTGGCGGCTTTGGTTGTTGCTGTTGGCGTGCATTGTTTCTACTAGGTTATCAATCTGCTGTGCATTTAATAGCCCTGGTTTGTCGCCCATTGGACCTGCGTCAATAATGCCAATACCGTCATGTGTATCAAGTACAGTTAAGCAATTACGTGGCGAAATTTGTAACCATTTGAGCAGTGCATCTACATCGTTGTTAAATAAGCTGTGTAAAATAAGCGGGGGTAACGCAAAGTCGTAAACCATATTTACGCGTTTTGCCACTTCTACCTGAGTTTGATAATGGCTATGAATTTCTGCTATGGTTTCCATGCCTAAATCGTTTGCTTGCTTAGATAAGTTATCTAGGTAGCCAAACGTTTCATCAAGCATAAAGCAGTTAGTGCCAGCTTGCTTAATAGCGTAACCCGCCGCATCTAAACGAATAATATTTACATTGTTAGCCGAAAATTTAGTGAGTACGTTATTTAAATACGCAACACCGGCTTCTACTTTTACGTTTATATCAATTTGGTTATCGGTAAAAGTGGTCCAGAAGTCATACGTTTTACCATCACCACATTTCATTGGGGTAAAGCAACTACCAGGACGTGGGCGGTAAATTGCTTTTTGCTCAGCTTCGCTCATACCATTTGGAAATACATCATCTTTGGTTAAAAACAAATCCCAAAATTCTGATTGCTTACCTTTAGCTAATACATCTTGAAACTGAAAAGACTGCGCCGATACATGGTTAACAATTAGGTCAGCCATTAAGTCGAGATCTTTACCTAACACTTGTATGTCTTCCCAAGTGCCTATTCTAGAATCAACTTCACTATGGTCAATAGGGTCAAAGCCAGCATCGCTGCCATCAATAGGATTGTAAAATGGCAATAAGTGCACACCACCAAATACGCCTTTTAAAGGGCCGTTTAAAAGTGTGGTTAGCGCGCCTATATTTTGGCCAGTGATTCGATCAGCATATGTGATCAATTGAACTTTATTCTTCATCATTGTGTGATTACCATGTTGAAACTTAATCGATTAAGATATATCTTTAACTAGCGAGTAAGAATTTACAAGTAATTTTTAATAATTTTACATACAAATTTCGTGTCTCACGTAATACTACAGTAAGCAACTGACTGACTTACGAAGTATTAATAGAGAATTTAACGAGGAATAAACACATGACAAAATCACACACTCACGTAAGCAGCGACCCACTGCAACAAATACGCTGGCTTACATACATGATGTTTTTTATGTTTGCCATGACCTCTGACGCAGTCGGCATGATAATCCCCGAACTTATAAAAGATTTCGGTTTGAGCATGACTCAAGCTAGTGCATTTCATTACGCTCCTATGGCACTCATTGCCTTTAGTGGATTATTTTTAGGCTTTTTAGCTGACAGCCTTGGCCGTAAAAAAACCATTATGCTAGGTCTATTAATATTTTCCGCGAGTTGTTTTTTATTTGCATTTAGCACCAGTTTTACTTTCTTTTTAGTATTGCTTTGCTGCATAGGCCTGGCCATTGGTTTATTTAAAACCGGCGCACTGGCATTGCTTGGCGATATTTCACATAGTAACGACGACCATACTAAAACTATGAACAAGGTTGAGGGCTTTTTTGGCATTGGCGCTATTGTAGGCCCTGCCCTAGTTGGTGTTTTATTAGTGCAAAACGTTAGTTGGACATACCTGTATATTACTGCGGGCGTAATGTGTTTAATCCTTGCTTTATTAGCATGGCGCGCAGACTACCCTGACGTAGTTAAAACAACTGAAAAGCCAGCCTCTTTGGCCACGACCATGAAAATGGTAAAAAACCCTTATGCACTTGGCTTTTCTTTAGCTATTGCACTTTATGTAGCGACTGAAGTGGCTATTTATGTATGGATGCCAACGCTATTAAAGGACTACACAGGCTCTTGGCCACTCCTTGCCACTTATGCACTTACTATATTTTTTATACTACGTGCTGCAGGTCGTTTTATTGCCGTATGGTTACTAAATCGTTATAGCTGGCAAGGTGTTATGGCTTATTTAAGCTTAGGTATTGCGCTTTGTTATGTGGGTACACTTATTGGTGGCGTTGACTGGGCTGTAGGGTTACTACCTCTTTCAGGTTTATTTATGTCTATGGTTTATCCAACTTTAAACTCTAAAGGTATATCGTGTTTTCCTGCTGAGCGCCATGGAGCCGTAGCCGGCGTTATATTATTTTTTACCGCATTATCGGCTGCTTTAGCTCCTTTATTTATGGGTATGATCAGCGATTACTTTGGCCATGTGCGCTATGGCTTTTACTTAGCAACAGGGTTTGCCGTGATTTTATTTGTAGCTATGTTGTTCAATTATTTACGCGACCCATCAATGAGTGCTTTACAAGAAAATAACCCAACAGCTTAATAAATTTGTATCTCAATACAATAAAAAATACTTTTAAAATCAACATATGAATAATAAAAGAGCAAATTAAACACAAAATAATTTGCTTATTGTAAAATATTTGTTATTTTTACTTAATCGATTAAGTGAAAATAACAAATCCTACTGGGATCAACACAACGAGGCGTTCACATGACAACACACAATACACCTTTATATTTAATCAGCGCTTTAGCACTTGCCGTAAGTCAAGGCGTTAACGCACAAGAAACAGACCAAGCAAAACCTGAAGCATCACAAAACAAAGGTCTTGAAACAATAGTTGTAACCGGCGTACCACGTCGAACAACGATCATGGCTTCAAGCGTTTCAGTTAGTAGCGTATCACTTGAACAAGTTCAGGTGTCTACTCCTCGCTCAACAGCCGAGGCTTTTAGAATCATTCCTGGTATCCGTGCAGAATCGACAGGTGGCGAAGGTAATGCAAATATTGCTGTTCGTGGCCTGCCAGTTGCTTCAGGCGGTGCAAAATTTTTACAATTACAAGAAGATGGTTTACCTGTACTGCAATACGGTGATATCGCTTTTGGTAATTCAGATATTTTTATGCGATTAGATAACACTGTGCAAACTATCGAATCGATTCGTGGTGGCTCAGCATCTACTGCCGCAAGTAATGCACCTGGTGGCATTATTAACTTTATCTCTAAAAATGGCGAAAACGAATCTGGCAGTGTATCTACAACACTTGGCTTAGATTACGACAGCGTTCGTACAGACTTTGAATACGGCACTTACTTAACCGATAGCGTGCGTTTTCATGTTGGTGGCTTTGTTCGACAAGGCGAAGGCCCGCGCGAAACAGGTTACACGTCTAATAAAGGTGGCCAAATAAAAGCTAATCTTACTAAAGATTTCGACAACGGTTACGTTCGCCTTTATTACAAACACTTAGACGATAAGAGTGTTGGCTACCTTCCTATGCCAATGTACTCAAATGGTGACTCTATTGCTGGCTTTGATGCGCAATCAGACACACCTCACTCAGCGTTATTTACTAAAACAGTACGTTTAAATGGTGAAAACCAAATCAGTAGCGGCGATATTCGCGATGGTATGAATCCAAAGGTTGACTCTGTTGGTTTTGAAGCTGTATTTGATTTAGATAACGATTGGCGTATCGAAAACCGTTTTCGTAAATCATCAATAAGCGGCAACTTTAACTCGCTTATTCCTGCAGAGGTTGGCAGCGCATCATCTATTGCACAGAGCATTGGTGGTGTAGGCGCAACACTCAGTAACGCAAACACGGGCGCTGCATTTAACGACGACCTTGCTATGCGAATTCATACGTTTGACGTAACAATGAACGACTTCGATTCATTAGTTAACGACTTTAAACTAACTAAATCGTTTGATGATGACACCAGCATTACCTTTGGTTATTACGCGTCAACACAAAACATTGCTATGTCGTGGTTATGGAATTCATACCTTATGGAGCTTAAAGGCGACAATGCTGCATTATTAAATGTTACTGCAGCTGACGGTACTGAATTTTCAGAAAATGGTTTATATGCATATGGCACACCTTACTGGGGAAACTGTTGCCAACGTGATTACGACACAGAGTACGACACCCGTGCACCATACGTTGCATTCTCTACTAAATTAGGCGACGTAAGCATTGATGCAAGTGCCCGTTACGACAGTGGCGAAGCTCGCGGTAACTATGCAGGTGCCGTAACATCAACTGTAGATATGAACCGCGACGGAGAAATATCAATCCCTGAGCAAAACGTTGCAGGTATTGATATTGCCAACGCCAGCCCAGTAAACTATGACTGGAACTATTCTTCTTATTCAATTGGTGCTAATTATCAAATTGACCCAAGCCTTGCTACGTTTGCACGTATTAGTAAAGGTGGGCGTGCAAATGCTGACCGTCTTTTATTTGGTAAAGTACGCGCCGACGGCTCTGTTGCAAAAGAAGACGCTGTTGATGAAGTAAACCAGTTTGAGTTTGGTGTTAAAAAGCGCTTTGATTCATTATCAGTGTTTGCTACTGCGTTTTTTGCCGAAACTGAAGAGCAAAATTTTGAAGCAACATCACAAACGTTTTTTGACCGTGAATACGAAGCAAAAGGGATTGAAATAGAATCTACTTACTTTATTGATGCATGGGATTTTCGCGGTAATTTAACTTGGACCGATGCAGAAATAGCAAAAGATGCGCTTAACCCAGATGTTGTAGGTAATACGCCACGTCGTCAAGCCGATTTAATTTACTCATTAATGGCACGTTACAACTATGAAAAAGGCGCTGCAGGGGTAAGTTTCATTGGTACTACCGATGCATACGCTCAAGATAATAACGATCTACAATTTGACGGCTACACACAGGTAAATGGCTTTGTAAGCTATGACTTATCTGAAAACCTTAATATTGCGCTTAATGTGAATAACCTCTTCGATACAGTAGGTATTACAGAAGCCGAAGAAGGTTCAGTACCTGAAAATAACATTATTCGTGCCCGTACTATTAACGGCCGCACAACGTCGGTAACTTTAAAATACGCTTTTAACTAAATGTGTGTATTGCGCTGCGGTGAGTAGTCACTGTAGCGCCTTTTAAAGTATGAATAAATAACACCCTTCACGTTTTTTAGCCTAGCCTTGCTAGGCTTTTTAGGATATTCCAAATGACTAAACTCCTGTGCTTAGGCGAGCTATTAATTGATATGCTGCCACAAGATGCTAATAACTCAGCCTATTTACCTATACCAGGTGGCGCGCCTGCCAATGTAGCTGTTGGCTACGCAAAACTCGGCGCAGAGGCTGCATTTTGTGGTGGTAAAGGGGACGATCATTTTGCCAATCAATTAAGTAATGCATTAGCGCAATACAATGTAAATACAGACTATTTATTTACCATTGCAGGCTCACAAACCGCCATGGTTATAGTAAGCCTTGATGAAACCGGCGAGCGTAGTTTTGGCTTTTATCGCCATAACACAGCCGATGTACTATTAACGCAGGCGCATTTAGCGCATATAAATTGGCAAGAAATAAGCACACTACACTTTTGTTCAAACACATTAACCGAATCAGCAATTGCCAACACAACGGTTAAAGCGCTAGAACTTGCAAAAGCGAATAATAAGCTCGTCAGTTTTGATGTGAATTTACGCTACAGCTTGTGGGAAAACACAAACGATATAGCAAGCAATGTAAAAGCCTGTTACACCTATTGTGACATAGTAAAACTCTCGCGTGACGAACTTAATTTTTTAGCTCAGCATAGCGATACAACGAGCGATGATTACATTCAAATGCTATTAAATACCGGAGTAAAACTGGTGTTTTTAACCGATGGACCAGAGCCTGCCACGGTTTACCACAGCGCATTTACACTTAACGAATCGGCACCAAAAATAAACGCCGTAGATACAACAAGCGCAGGTGATGCATTTATAGCGGGGGTTTTATACTACTTAAATAACTTAGGAAGTGATTTACCACTAGCAGATAAACTAAATGATAAAGCGAGCGTAAAAGGCGCTCTGCACTTTGCTCTTAAATGTGGCTCTAAAGCGTGTTTAGCTAAAGGGGCATTTCCGGCATTACCTGTGCTGACTGATGTACTTTAATAGACCTAATGTTTTTTAAGTTCAAATATATGCAGTAACGCGTAGTTACTGCATAGCATCAAACACCATTTTACTATCCACTATTTGTTCAAAGTGCGTTATTTTTTGATTTTTAAGCTGCCAAATATGCGCGACCCTAGCTTGCATTTTTTTACCCGTTTTAATATAAGTACCAGAGTACGTGCCATACACTACAACAGTATCATCTTGGGATAAGTAGTTTTGTGGCGTAAACGTGTAGTTATACCACTCGCTTGCAAGCTTTTGAAAAACATGTTCAGTAATGTCATTCATACCATGGTATGTACCAGCATAAGCAAAACCGTCAGCCTCTTTCCAAGTAATAGTATCACTTGCATGAGCAACTAAATTTTGCCCATTCTCTTGTGATGTTTTGCCTTCATACGTACTTTTAATTATGTCTATGTTGTTCATTTTTGCACACCCTTGCACTATAAAAAGGAAGCTCAATAAAGCTGTAATATAAACAGCTTTATTATTTAGAAATTTCATCACACTATACTAGCGCAACGGATTGCTGTAAGTAGGTAACCCACTGCTCAGTTTTTCCATAATAATGGGCTATATCGGCTTTTTGCCACTTACCTGTGTCAAATTCAAATGCTGCACTAGGAAAACCTTGCCCATGAATATCGTGCAATAAGCCTCGGCTTTGTGCTATATGTTGATCTGTTGCACCGCCTTCTAGCGCATTAAAGTGGGTTTCAAATAAGGCCTTGTTTAAACCCAGCTCCAATGCAATATCAGTCAGTACATGCAGCTGCATAATGTTTTTACCCTGAGCATAATAAGCATGTTGAATACTATTAAGCATTTCCCCACCTGATATACCAAGCTCTTGCGCTGCCAATATAGCGGTAATAGCCGGAGCCGAGTTGAGTATAATATCGTTGGTTTTTAAAAGCCCATCAGTATAGTTACTACCAAATACCTGACCGGTTTTCTTCGCTATGACACTGTCGTTTTTAAGTGCAAATTCACGCCATGCAGGAGTCACAGGTTTGACATTATCACCTGTTAGCATACCTCCACTGTGTACTTTTACAATTAAACCATCAATATTTTCAGCAGCGGTGATCAAGGGCACGCTGCCGTAAGTCCAACCACATAAAGGGTCAACAATTATATGTAACGTTACGTTTTTCATTAATATTTCCTATCTAAATAATTGTTTAACGCAAGGGCGCTTAGTGCCATTGCATCTCACCCATAACCACTTTTGAGCCCAACTCTAAAATGCTTCTTGCACCTAAATCAGGGTAAGCTTGAGTCATGATCTCTACAAATTCAGCTGAGTTTTTTGCATTTTTTGCAGCGCTATCCGCTTTATTTAAGTACCCTTTCATGAATGACACACCAGAAAGGTCTTGTTTACTGCCCTGTAAAAAGTGACCTGGAATAACAGTCTGAGGTTTTAAATTCTCGATGTTATCTAATGTTGACTGCCAAGTTTGACGCTCTGCAGCAGTGCTCGAATCGGCCAACCACACATGCATTTGATCAAATACTACAACCCCACCCAGCACTGTTTTTATAGAAGGGATCCAAAGGTAAGTATGCTTTGGATCATGCTGTAAATTTTTAATAATAATTTCTTTCCCATCTATAGTTAGGCTATTTGATAGCATTACTTCTGGCAAAATAAGTTCTTTAGGTGCATTGCTCTTTAAAATAGGCCCCCAATAATTTAACTTTCCTTGCATTGAGCGTTTAATATTCTCTACTGTTGATTTAGTCGCTAATAACTTTGCTTTTGGAAAAGCAGCTTTAATTACATCTAAACCAAAGTAAAAATCAGGGTCGCTGTGACTAATATAAACAGTTGTTAATGTTTTACCGCTCGCTTTTATTTTTTCAACCAATGCTTGTGCATCATTACGCTGAAATTGGGCATCCACTAATAACACTTCGTTATCACCACTTATAATGCTTGATGAGACAGCAAAAATACTTTTGTCTTGTGGGTTATATACATCAACAACTAATTCACTTTTCGCTAATACCGGTTGCATTAATGTGCTTGCTAATAAAGCTGTTGCTGCTAATACGTGTTTAACTTTTTTCATTCTCAGTAGCCTGTTTGTTATTTCGTTAAGATGAGGCTATTGTATGTTGCAATTTAAGAATTAAAAACTAGGCAGAATGCAACTATCTGTTGCATAAATCGAACATATAGGCAAAGTGAATGGATAGAATTATTGCAGCTGATGTATTTATAAAAATTGTAGAGCAGAAAAGTCTAGCCGGTGCTGCCCGTGCTTTAGATATGTCTAGATCTATGGTTACACGGTATTTGAATCAAATGGAAAAGTGGGCAAATACCCAACTACTCCATCGGTCAACAAGAAAAATAACACTCACGTCTGAGGGTGAAAAAGTACTTAATCATAGCCGAGAGCTCATTGCCATCGCCCAAAACATCAGTGCGCCAATAGAAAGTAATAACAGATTAAACGGGCAAATTAGGTTGTCGTGCTCGCCTTTTTTAGCACATGATGTACTACCAAATATGTTGCAACAATTCTTACACGCTCATCCCGAAGTCAGTATTGATGTACAAATTAGTAATCACGTTACAAATTTGGTAGAAGAGCGAATAGATTTAGCAATTAGAATTACCAATGACTTAGATCCTAATATAATTGCTCGCCCACTTGGGAAATGCCATTCAGTATTATGTGCAAGCCCAGAATATTTAGAAAAAAACTCTAAGCCTATAACTACGGATGATTTGAGTCGCCATAACTGTTTAAACTATTCACGGTTTGAAAAAAGTATGTGGCATTTTTCACACCCTGAAAACCCCGTATCTGTAGCGATTGCTGGTAACTTCAGTGCTAATGATTCGAGCTTACTGTTAAAAGCTGCTCTTAATAATCAAGGAATAACTCTACAACCTAAGTTTGCTGCGCAGAAATATATAAATAATGGAAAGTTAATACATTTACTACCACACCTTAAACCACAAACTTTGAGCATATACGGTATTTACCGCTCTAGGAAACATCAGTCACTTGCACTTCGTTCATTTATTGATAGCTTAGTAACGTATTTTGATAAAATTGATACTTAACAATAAGCGAAAACTATTAAACGTTCGCTATAAGTCCTTTATTTAAGAGTTGAAATAGCGCTTTGTAAGCGCTATTTTTTGAAAGAAGGGATTTATTATTCGTCTAACCAATCTATGGCAGCGGTAGCATTTTCAAAGTATTGAACCTCACCCGATATAAACCAGTTACCTATTTTTGCCATTCGAGCTTGCCACTCTTTATTACCGTAAATAGCTACTTTTTTAAATTCTTTAGAGTGTTTAACACCTAATTTTAAGTCATCCCAGGCTGCGCGTAATTCCCAACCTTCAAGTTCGCTACCATCTATTAATGCATTCACCACTGGGAGCTTAACTTCGCCAAGAGCTGAGTTTATCATTGGGGTAATTATTTTGTAGTCGTCGTGAGTAAGCGTACCAACGGCTTTAAGTTTTAAAAAAAACTCTCTTCCTGCACGTTCAAGACCAATAGATAAACCATGTGTTGTGTGTACCATTACTGCTCTCCTTAAATAGGCTGAGTGGTAAAAGTACACCTTCTAAAATTAATTAGTCCTGAACTAAATCAATAAATAGTCTTGAACTAAATTAATAAATAATCTCAAATAAACGACTCAATCACGCATTTTGTACGCGAGATATCTGGTTTTCTACATCAGTCAAATGACCCGTTTTAAGCCATACTTTTGCACCATTACTCCCCGCTTTAACGTTAACGGAGCTATTAATAGGCACTCTTAACCAACTGTTTTTTACAAGGGTATCGGCTTGCTCATCAAATGAGCCTTCAAGTACTAGCAGCTCAGCTCCGCCTTTTGCGTTTATAACCATGCAGACGTTGGGCTTAAAGTGCAACAAGCTTACCTCTTCAAAGTCGTCTTTGTATAAAGGGGTTACGGCAACATTTTTAAAACTAGGATGCACCGTACTTTGCATCAAGTTTGTTTGTAAACGCACGTGGGTTCGATCATCTGGCTGAAACTGCCATAATTTTACAAATATAACGCAGCCATTTTCAGACCCCGGCTTATGCTTTGATTGCGGTGGATTACGGATATAAGAACCTGCCGCAAAGTCACCATGCTCATCTTGAAATACCCCTTCAAGCACAACAAACTCTTCACCGCCTGTATGTACATGCGGCGAAAATTCACTCCCAGGTGCATAACGAACAATGGTCGTTGCGCGAGCAACTTCGTCGCCCACTCTATCGAGCGCTCGCCTATCAACGCCCGCCATTGGCGATGCAACCCACGGAAGTGATTCGCTATGTACCACAACTCGTTTACTAAAAACGGCAGCTATTTTCATATTTGGCTCCTAAGCGTAACTTCACTTAAATTTTAAACTAATAACCTAATTAAGCTGCAACACTTGGGCGTTTTGCTACTTTTTCTTGCCATGCAACTAAATGGGTTAACTCATTCGGGATTGCTATTTGTGCAAATCCAGCAAATACCATCCCAGCATACAATGTAATATCAGCAATACTAAACTGCTCGCCGCCAACAAACGCCGATTGCGCTAGTACATCATTAAAATAGCTAAACCCTTGGCGCGCTTTTTCGCCTTGTTTTTCACCCCAAGCCACATTTTGATATGTTTCAAGCTCAGGACCTAAGCCATCAGTTGCATGATGAAAGTAAGTTGCCACAGCGTCAAGCACCATAGATTCTGCACGCTTTTGCATCATGTTAATTACTGCACGCTCTTTTGCGGTTTCACCCATTAAAGATGGGCCTTCAAATGCGGTATCAATATACTCAGTAATAGCGGTACTTTCTGATATAAACGTGCCGTCATCTAGCTCTAATACGGGTACACCTGCTAATGGATTTTTAGCTAAAAAGGCTTTTGTTCTGTGTTCACCATTTAATAAATCAACAGGTACAAACTCAACATTTGAAGTGGCATTTTTTTCAGCTAAAGCGATACGAACACGAAGTGGATTTGGAAAGTTTTCTACATCATAAATTTTCATAGCAATCTCTATCTTTATTGTTTAAAAGTGAGCCAATGGCGCAACCTACCTACTGGTAGGTAATTTTTAATGTTAAACCAAATTTAAGTCAACGTTTAAATTATTCTAATTTATAGGATTTAACTTAATTCATAATAAAATTAGGGGGTTGCTTAAAAGTAAAAACGCTTGTAAATAACTACCTACTGGTCGATAATTTTGCTGTACCAATTGCATTAAATAAGTGATCCATTATTGCGCTAGGAAAATAGCGCAATAACAAGGCGAAAATTATGATATGCAGTTATTCTGTATGAATAATTTTTAACGCAGTTAGTGAGTTATTTAATGCGATACAATGATCATGTTTTTAATAAAACTGGTATTACTGCAGATAGGAAATATTAAAAATGAGTAAAAAAGAAGCTTTATTAAAAGCCGCTGAAAACAAGGTGCGACTTGGCGGGTACAGTAATTTTAGTTTTAGAGAGCTAGCCTGCGAAGTCGGCATTAAAAGCGCCAGTGTGCACTATCACTTTGCGACTAAGGCCGATTTAGGTGCAGAGCTTGCTCATCAATATACTAATTCTTTTTTAGCTGCGTTAGGCGAGCCAAGCGAGCTTAAAGCAAGCGGTAAAAATCCTATTGATGTGTACACTCAGCTTTTTAGACGTGCATTAGTAACCGATAAAAAAATGTGTTTATGTGGGTTACTAGGAGCCGAAAGCGATAGCCTTCCAGATAAAGTACGCCTTGAAGTAAAACGCTTTTTTAATCAAAACCTAACATGGCTTAGCGCTGCACACTTAACTAATGGTGAGCCTAACCCCGCTCAAGCAGCTATTCAAACAGTGAGCCTGCTTGAGGGCGCTATGATGATAAGCAAAACGCTCGACGATAATAGTTACTTTGAACTTGCAACTCAGTAATACCTAAATTTAGTACACAAAAAAAGCGAGCTATTGATTATCAATAGCTCGCTTTTTTAATGCTTGAAATAACTTATGTGATTATTAAACCGCTGTTGGTTTAACTTTATGCTTAGAGTGCACAATTGCTAAAACAATTAAGCCAATCACTGTTACTACAGCGCCAATAGGTTTACCTAAATCGCTTGATAAGTTAAGACCAATTGCTGCAGTGCCAATATAAGAAACCGTTACCGCTGTTGCTATAACAGCAGGTACACTGGCAATCCAATGGAATGTACCACGGTCAAACAAGTACTTAGTGGCAAGCCATAATACGCTTGTAGAAAGCAGCATGTTTGAAAATGCAAAGTAGCGCCAAATTAATGAGAAATCGAGCTTCGTCATAAAGTACGCTATAGCAAGTATAGGCACCGCCACTAGTAAGCGATTACGTAAGCTTTGTGGAATATTAAACGCATCAACAACAGTTAAACGTAATGAGCGGAACGCTGTATCACCAGAAGTAATTGGGAATACGGCTACTGCAATAATTGCCATTATACCGCCAAATACGCCTAAGTAACTGTTAGCTACATGGTTAACAACTAAGCCTGGACCACCTTGGTCAAGCAATGCTTTTAAGCCTGCGTAACCATCTGGGAACGCTGCAATACCAGCAAGTGCCCATACACAACCTACAATACCTTCACACATCATAGCGCCGTAATAAACTGGACGTACGTATTTTTCGTTAGTTAAACAGCGCGCAATAATAGGCGCTTGAGTAGAGTGAAAACCACTAATAGCACCACAGGTAATTGTTATAAATAACAATGGCCATGTTGGTAATCCATCTGGGTTTGGCTCTAAAAAGTCATGTGCGTGATCAGCTTCAAAGTAAGCTAAAAAGTCACTTGGTACAGGTAAGTGCGGCGCATTAATAAGTAATGAAATAGCAATTGCCACTGTCATTACAATCATTAGCGCACCAAAAATTGGGTAAAACTTAGTGATAATTTTATCAATTGGTAGCAAGGTAGCTAAAAAGTAATACGCTAAAATAGCAAGTACCCAAAAGGTGTTGTTTGCCAGTATTGTACCTTCAAAAAAATCAAGGTTACTTAGCAAACCTGCAGGGCTCATAATAAATACTACACCTACAAAAAACAGTAGCATGGCAGTAAATACAAGCATAAAGCCTTTAAATACGACGTTGTAATAATGGCCTGCGATTTCTGGTAGGCTTTTACCGTCTTCTTTTATACTCATTACACCTGAGAAGAAGTCGTGTACAGCTCCACCTAAAACATTACCAAGTACAATCCATACTAGTGCAACTGGTCCGTATAAAGCACCTAAAATTGGGCCAAATATTGGACCTACGCCAGCAATGTTTAAAAACTGAATTAAAAATGCTCGTACAGGGTGAATAGCTACGTAATCAACACCTTCGCTAAAGCGTTTTTGTGGTGTGTCAGCAGTTGAATCCAAACCGGCTTGTTTTTCAACAAATGGGCTGTAAAACTTATAGCCCAGTATTAAAATAGTGAGGCAGATAAAAAAGATGATCATAAAGCACGTTTCTCTTTTTGTATTTTAGTTATAGAGCGCATTGTGTGTCGCCCCGCCTTTTCAATTCGTGAATAATCGACGAACGATAACAAAGCTTTAACCCTCAAACAATAAGACGTTTAGCTAATACAATAATCGATATAAGCCACTATTTACGCAACCTGCGCACTTAACACTCACTTATCGCCTATGTCTTATTTTAGGCACAAAAAAAGCGGTTAAACTTTTACGTATAACCGCTTTCACACACAATGTTTTTTTAAAGTGGGTTCATAAACTCACTAATTTGTTGATGCGTTAAAGTAGGTGTTGCACCAGAACTTTCGGCGACCATTGCTCCAACGGCACATGCAAAGTCAACGGCATATTGCGCGTCGTCGTTGCTACAAAGCTGATAAATTAACGAACCTAAAAACGAATCCCCTGCGCCAACAGTGTCAATTACGCTAATTAAATAACCTGAATTATAAAAATTCTCGCCTTTGATTGTTAATAAAGCACCGTGGCTACCTTTGGTTACACATAAGTAATCGGTATTTGTTTGCTGTGCTATAAACGCTAAATTTTGTTCAAGCGAATGAAACTTACAACCCATCGCTTTTGCAATTTCGTATAGCTCTTCATCGTTTAACTTAATAAAGTCTGCTTTATTCATTAAATTTACAAGTATTTCTAGCTTGTAATGCGGTGCACGTAGATTTACGTCAAATACTTTAAAGTTTGCTACATCAACTAGTTGATTTAATGTTGCTAAAGACGCTTCGCTTCGCCCAATTAGGCTGCCAAATACAAATACATCGCTACTTTTAACTTTACTAAGTAACTCATCGGTAAGCGCTATATTATCCCACGCAGAGTCTGCCACTATTTCATAACTTGCAGAGCCACCACTGTCGAGCGTTACCTCAACCGTGCTAGTTTTTTTGTCACTATTAATAGCAATGTATTCGCAGCTTACGCCTTTGCTAGTAATTTCGCCTAGTAACTCAGCGCCTAACTCGTCGTTACCAACAGCGCTGATCATGTCGGCTTTAATGCCAAGTGAGTTAATACGCACACACATGTTGAGTGGCGCGCCACCTAAGCGTTTACCTGAATCAAAACAATCCCACAGTACTTCGCCAAAACAGCTAACACTTACGTTTTCGCCTGATTTATGATTAATTAAAATGCTCATAATTAGTTACTCTTTTAATCAAGTACAGCCTGCATAATGGCTTTAATTTTACTATTAGGTGCATACAACGCAGCAATCGACTTTTTATATTCAGCAGTAAACGTTTCGTTATGCTCAAGCTTACCAAACAAGCTCGTTAACTTTAAAAATGCAATCGGGCTAGTTTGAGTCTCTTGCGCGTAAGAATTAAGCTCTTTGTGCATCGCATCTTGAATTTCAAGTTGCTCGCCGTTTTCACTTAAACCTTTATCGCTGTACAAACACCAAGTAGCAATAACAAGCGTTGCCAGTGATACATCGCGACCTTGTACTAGGTTTTCGTTAATTGTGGCAATTAAAAACTTAGGCAGTTTAGCTGAGCTTTCACTACAGATACGCGCTAGGCTGTCTTTAATATTAGGATTAGCAAAACGCTCTATTAACGTATCTTTGTAGCTTTCAAGGTCAATGCCTTCAAGTGGTTCAAGATTTGGGGTTACTTCTTTATCCATAAAAGCACGTAGGTATGTGGCAAATAATTCATCCGATACCGTTTCGTCAATAGTGCCGTAGCCATGGATTGAACCTAATAAACCAAGTACAGAATGCCCTGCATTAAGTAAACGTATTTTCATGGTTTCATAAGGCGTTACATCAGTAACAAACTGAGCACCAACAACATCCCAATTTGGACGAGAGTCACTAAATGTGTCCTCTATTACCCATTGTGTAAACGACTCACAGGTAATTGGCCACTCGTCGCTAACACCATATGCATCAACCACGTAATCAATATCACTCTTTTTAGATACCGGTGTAATACGGTCAACCATCGCATTTGGAAACGATACGTTTTGCTCAATCCACTCACTTAGGTCTTTGTCTTGCTCTGTAGCAAAGGCTAAAAGCATTTTGCGTGTTACGTTACCGTTGTGCTGAATGTTATCGCACGACTGTACTGTAAACGCGCCTAGGCCTTGCTCTTTACGAAGTTTTAACGCAGCAGTAAGGTAACCAAACGCTGTAATTGGGTAGTTTGGGTTATTAATGTCGTTAATAATATCTGGATTACTGTAATCAAACTCGCCCGTTGCAGGGTTAAAGTTGTAACCGCCTTCAGTAATAGTAAGCGACACAATTTTAGTATCGCTGTGCGCTAGCTTATTAATTACCGCTTGTTTGTCCTCTGGAGCAAACAAAAAGTCGATCATTGAGCCAATTACTTTGTTATCTATTGTACCGTCTGGGTGTCTAACAGTAAGCGTGTAAAGGTAATCTTGCTGCTTTAAAATATCACGCAGACCACGGTTACCCTCTAAAAGGCCAACACCACATATACCCCATTGCTCAGAGCCCGGAGTTTTTAAAAGCTCGTTGACATACACTGCTTGGTGAGCACGATGAAAACCGCCCACACCAATATGTACAATACCGGCTTTAACTGCGCTACGGTCGTAGGTTGGTGTATCAACATGGCTTGGTAATTGAGCCAAGCTCTGTTGGTTTAGCCCTGTAACTAGAGCGTCAGTGTGTTGGTATTGTGTCATGGTGTGACCTTACTAAACAAAGATAAAATATAAATTACGATACTGTATTACGATAAGTAATTACGATGCTGTATTGAGTACTTTATGGCGTTTTAACGACCAGTACGCAGTAACAAAATAAATAACAGTACAAATAAAACAGGCTATTTCGAATTGCGATTTATTAGCGCTGTACATACTCATAGTTTCACTGAAAAACATCACTTGGCTGGCAAATATAAAAATAATAACCAACGAAACAGTAGAAACCGCGTTAAGTACTTTGGTAAATACAGAGCTGTCAATTACTGGCTTTGGAATGTCTTTAGCCTCAGCTGCTTGATATTCTTTAATATCACGTTGCTCTTGCTTTTCTGCTGCAATCTCTTGTGTGTAATCGTCACCAGCGCCGTATTTTTTAGCTAAAAGCGTGTAAACAGCAATGGTGAAAATCCATGTAGGAATAAATAAGTAGTAAAACGACATTACATCAATTGCGTTTAAGCCAAAGCCAAACACAAGTGCTAACGCCCAAGATGCTATAGCCGGTACGCTGCGGGTAATATTTTTATATTTAGCCCAGTAACGTGTTAGGCCAATTTTAGGAAATAACACATGCTCAGCAAACACAATGCCGCCTACTGGTACAACTAATAAGCCTGCGTATGTAAGTAGCGGAAGCATTTGAGAAAATACAAACGGGAAACACGCAATAATTACGGTTACAACACCTACAATAGCGGTGGTGCGTTCACGTGATTGATTAACAAATATAGATTGCGCTGCAAGGCCTGCACGGTAAAGGTTTGCGTTAGCTGTAGTCCAACCGGCAATAATTACAATAACAAAACCAGTCCAACCTAATGCATGGTATGCAACATCGCCCGGATCAAGTGATGAAATAGTTGTTTTAAGTAATACCGCAACACCTGCGCCCATAATACCGGCAGAGATCCACGCTAAGTAATGACCAAAAAACATGCCCACACCAGAAAATAAGCCATAGCTTTTGCGTTTAGCAAATCTAAAAATAGCCATGTCGATTAAACCAAAGTGAGTAATTGAGTTAGCAGCCCATGCAAAGCCAATAACTTCTAATAGGCCTATGCCCTTTTCACCATCGGCATTGGTGCCCGTCCATATGGAGGAGTCGCCTATGGTCATAAAGTCGCTAAAGCTAGTTAAAGAAGTAGAACCTAATACGTGATTTGAAAGTTCAGGGAATAACGCGAACGAACCTGCAATAAATATAACAAATAGCCACGGCGCACACAGTTTCGAAAAGTCAGCAACCGTAGAAAAGCCATACATCGCAACAAACACAACAATAGAGCCAACAGCTAAAACAATGGCTACAAACCAAAAGCTATTTGGATACCAATCAAGTTGCGCTGGTATATCAAACAAAAACCGCACGGCGGTGGAGGATACCGTGATCATCGCGGCCGATATAACACTAAAAATAACCACGTTAGCCCAGTTATAGAGCTTGGTCATTGAGTTACCAGCAATTTTGTTTAAGTAGTTATATAAACTTAAGCGGGTTTCTACTGCAATGGGTGCAGTAATCAGCCACCAAGAACACATTGCTAACAGGTTACCTATTAATAAACCCAGTAGAATGTCGATGGTTGAAGCGCCTAATGCAACAAACGTTGCACCAATAACAAATTCAGTAGCCGCAACATGTTCGCCGGCGTATAGCCCTGCAAAATGTTTCCAGCCGTGAAGCTTATTATTAGCAACAGGAAGTTGCTCTTCGTTTACATCTTTAAATGTTTGTGTGTGTGGACTCGTTGCCATGGTATTTCCTATTGTTAACAGCAAAGCATTTGATACCAATCTGCATAACTATTTGAATAATTTAACGAGTTAAATTACCCCATAACGTCGTTAAAAATTTTATATTTAGAACAACTAGATATAAAAATTTTTGCCTAGTTACAGTGCAATTTTCTTATCGTTAAATAAACCCCATATTCAAGCAGATTGGTATAGTACCTAAATACTTTGCCTTTTATAATTTGGCTTATAAACGCATGATGTTTTGCCACGTTTTGTTTTATTTTTAGTAAAGCAAAACCATCTACATTTATATTTTGCGTTTGCTTGCCTGTCAGTGTGTAAGGCGAGCAAATCACGTTAAAAACTTTGTTTATTTAAAAAGCTGCGTGTTTACTGCTTTTTAAGTGCAGGGTATGCACTAAAAAAATCTTGCCAATGCGTTAAATGATCAACATTTGGGTAAGCACTGTGTACATGATTAACAGAGCCTTGCATATGTTGCCCACCGCTGTAATGCAGTACTTGCATATTGGCGTCAATCCCTGCATTTACGCCGGCTTTACTGTCTTCAATTACTAAGCAATGCTCTGGCTTTACACCCATTTGCTTAGCTGCATGTAAAAATAAATCAGGCGCCGGTTTACCACGCTTAACTTCGCTGCTGGTAAAAACCGTATCGCTAAAGTACTTACTTAAACTCACTACGCTCAACGCTTTTTCGGTGCGTGCTGGGCTGCTGCTAGTAGCAATACAAATAGGCACAGCTAAATTGTTAAGTACGTCTTTTATACCGTCAGTCGTGGTTAGTCCGGTTTCAAATTCGTTTAATAGTGCCTCGCGGTAGTCACCTTCAAAGCTTTCAGGAAGAGTGACATTAAATGCATCCGCTATTTTTTGGCTTACTGTTTTAAAGTTGCAGCCTAAAAAGTGTTGCTGTACATAAGCGCGGTCAATCTCAACGCCTTTTTCAACAAGCATATTAATGAGTACTTGTGCGCTTAAAATTTCGCTATCAATAACAACGCCATCACAATCAAATATCACTAGCTCAATATTAGTATTCATCTTGTCACCTTATTAACACTGTTTGGTTTAGCTAATTTAAGTATAACGAGTTAAGCGCGATTAATATTGTGCAACTGTTTAGTGCAACTCAGCAGTGGGCATAAGCTCACTGGTTGAGCATATTCCCTTTATTGTGCGAATATGTCAACACACTGTAAGTATAAAACGCACCAGCTTGGTGAAAATACCGCCAGATAAAACTAAAAACCTTTGTATTTAATAAATTTTATAAAAGCATATTGCGACTAAGGTCGTAGTAAAAAAATTACATTAATGTAAAAAGTGTATCTGCAAATTCATCTCATCTGTTTTACAAATCACATCAATCTAATTAATCAGTTTTACCGAAGTTAATAAAATTAATACTATCGTTAACAGATTAACAGCCTGCACCACTGCCGGCACTTTTAAATAGATGAGGTCGACAATGAATACTCAAATAAACAAAACAAAATTAACACTAACTGCACTGGCACTTGCAATGGCATTACCGGCAAGCGCAGCAACAACTCTTACTAAAGATAACGGCGCAGCTGTTGGCGACAACCAAAATTCAATTACTGCTGGCGAACGTGGCAGTGTATTACTAGAAGACGTGCAACTAATTCAAAAACTGCAACGCTTTGCACGTGAGCGTATTCCTGAGCGTGTTGTGCATGCTCGTGGTACCGGCGCACACGGTGTGTTTGTAGCATCAAAAGAGCTAGACGATTTAACAATTGCAGCACCGTTTGCACAAGCTGGTAAAGAAACAGACGTATTTGTTCGTTTTTCATCGGTAATTCACTCAAAAGGCAGCCCAGAAACACTGCGTGACCCACGTGGCTTTGCAACTAAGTTTTACACAGACCAAGGTAACTGGGATTTAGTAGGTAACAACTTACCGGTGTTCTTTATTCGCGATGCGATTAAATTTCCAGACATGGTTCACTCGTTAAAGCCATCACCGGTTGATAACATTCAAGATCCTAACCGCGTATTTGACTTTTTCTCGCACGAACCAGGTTCTACACAAATGCTAACGTGGGTTTACAGCGACTACGGTACACCAGCAAGTCTTCGTAAAATGGACGGTTGGGGTGTACATGCATACAAAATGATTAACAAATCGGGCGATGTTAAATACGTTAAGTTTCATTGGGTAAGCCAACAAGGTATTGATAACCTTGACGCAAAAGAAGTAGCTAAAGTGCAAAGCCAAGACTTCCAACACTTAACACGCGACCTTTACAGCGAAATTGGCAAAGGCAATTTCCCTAAATGGGATCTGTACATTAAAACGCTTGATCCATCGCAGCTTGATGACTTTGATTACAACCCGTTAGATGCAACAAAAATGTGGTTAGACATTAAAGAAACTAAAGTAGGAACAATGACCCTAAACCGTATGCCAACTAACTTCTTCCAATCTACGGAACAAGTAGCAATGGCACCGGCAAACATTATTCCAGGTATTGAGCCATCAGAAGACAGACTATTACAAGGTCGTATGTTTTCTTACGCTGATACACAAATGTACCGCCTAGGTGCTAACCACCAGCAACTGCCAATTAACCGTGCAAAAGTTGAAGTGGTTAACTACAACCAAGACGGCGCAATGAATATTGGTAACACTACAAGCAATGTGAACTACCAGCCAAGCCAAGAAAACGTAGCTGAAAACCCAATTGCACGTAGAAGTAACACAGAGCTAAAAGGCTTTGTACAACAAGCTGCGATTAAAAAGCAGCAAAACTTCGCGCAAGCAGGTGTTATATACCGTGGTTTTAGCAAGCAAGAACGTACAAACCTAATTAATAACCTAGCAGGCGATTTAGGCAAAGTGCAAAACAGCAGTGTTAAACACAAAATGCTTAGCCACTTTTACAAAGCTGATAGTGAGTACGGTACACGCTTAACTAAAGCTGTAAACGGCGACCTTAAAATGGTTAAACAACTAGCCGCTAACTTATAAGCAACTAGTTAAAAGCAATTAGTCCCAACTAAATAGCTATTTAAACCACAATCATGAGGAAGGAATAAACCCTTCCTCTTTTATAAGAGACAATTGTTATGCGTAATTTATTAATTATAGTCGCTCTATTTCTGAGCTTTACCAGTAGCGTTTACGCTCAAAATACATCAGATACACAAACACCCAGTACGCAATCTGAAACCCAACATTCTGCAAAAACTCAATACGATAGCTTATTTGCTTATTACTTTGCCGCAGCACGCACAAACGACACAGCTGTAATAGAGCAATTTGTAGATGCCGGTATTCCTATCGACAGCTACAACAATAAAGGCTACACCGCGTTAATGATTGCTACTTACCATGGTAATAAAAACACGGTTAACACACTTTTACACTTAGGCGCTAATGCCTGTCTAGAAGATAACCGTGGCAACACAGCGCTAATGGCCGCTATTTTTAGAGGTGAATTTAGTATAGCTAAAACACTCGTATCACTTGATTGCGATAACGCGCATCAAAACAAAGCCGGTCAAACAGCAGAGCAATTTGCACAAACATTTGGTCAACAAAAAGTTATAGAGTTACTAGCGCAGGTAAATAATGCAAAATAATCTGCACGCAACAAAAAACCCTAAAATAATAGGGCTTATTTTTAATAAAATTAGCCTTATGTTGCAGACGCTATTTGAGGTTGTTTAGGCTTTTCTCGCGTTACAAAATAGCAAATTAGCGAGCCCACTGTTACCAGTACAACCCCTTGCCAAAACGAAGCGCTCAGCGTAATAGATAAATACAACGCCGAAATAATAGTAGAAAACACCGGTGTAAAGTACGAAAGCGTCCCCAACAGCATTAAGTTACCGCCAATTATAGCTTGATTCCACAGTGCATAACCGCTCCCCACTACTACACCAGCTAATAGCAACGTTATGCTTGAGCCCAGTGAAAACGTTAATGGCGCTTCATTACTAAAACCATATTGCGCCCACAAGCTCATTGCCGTAACCGCAAAAAATAACGTAATGGCATTTTTACCATCACTCAGCTTTTGCGTTACTACGCAATAAATAGCCCATATAAACGCTGCAGCTAATGCCATTAAGTAAGTAGCAGGATTATCAGCAAAGTTAGTAACAAGCGTATCGAGTGACATTTTTTGATCGCCTGTAATACACCAAGCAACGCCTAAAAAAGCAATGATCATGCTTGGGTAAACCCAGTAACTTACTTTTTTACGACCAATAATAATAGAGAGCAATATAGTCAGCGTGGGCCATAAATAATTAATAACCGCCATTTCCATTGCCTGATGACGGCTGTTTGCCATACCAATAGAAAGCGCCAAGCAAATTTCGTACGATACAAATAATAAAGTACCTATTACCAAGTAACGTTTCGAAAAACCACTAAACTTGGGCACTCCCATAACCAAAATTAAAAATATCGCACTGACAGAATACATAGCCGCCGCACCACCAATGGGGCTAAACAACTCAGAAATATCCCGTAGTAATGCAACTAAGCAACTCCACAGTAATATGGCCGCGACTCCATAAAGCGTGTATTTATTTTTGCTTATAAAATCCATTTGCCAATCCAAAAGTACTACTCGTAAATTTGAAACTAAACTAACAGTAATTATTTAATTAAACAATAAGGGTCTGTTGTTCTTTCAAGGTTGAATTTGCAGCAGTCTGTTTGGTATTTAGGCAAGGCAGAGCCTATATAGTGTGGTTATTCCCCATTAATGGGCGATAACGTAGCATTAATGCCAAACAGGCGCTGCCCAAAGGGCTGACGAATCCCCAAAACGTGACAGGCACAGCAATTTATGATCTTATGTAAATCACCACAACCCACATAAGTCACAACTGCTATGCCTGAGACATCAGTTTGCC
>NZ_JACJEC010000011.1:0-123832 GCF_014163875.1 Pseudoalteromonas sp. SR43-3
AGTATGTTCGTTAATCATAATGTGCCCTCAAACAAGATTTGAAGATCTGATCATGACATTGAGATTTAGTTCAAAAAAATCCCCGCTAATTTCTTAGCAGGGATTTGTGTATAAGAGACAGCTTACTAAAGCGCCTTTTAACTACATAGAAAAACAAGCTTAAATCGCTTCTTCATCTTCCTCTGCAGTACGAATACGTATTACACGCTCAACATCTGTGACAAATATTTTACCATCACCGATTTTTCCTGTTTGCGCCGTTTTTACAATAACTTCAATTGCACGGTCTACATCTTCATCAGTCAATACAATATCAAGTTTTACTTTAGGTAAAAAATCGACCATATACTCTGCGCCACGATATAGCTCTGTGTGACCTTTTTGACGTCCAAAGCCTTTAACTTCGCTTACCGTCATCCCCGTAATACCTACATCAGACAACGCTTCACGCACATCGTCTAACTTAAAAGGTTTGATAATTGCTTCTATTTTTTTCATATTAATTACTTTTGAAAGCTTCAGTTGCCTCGATTTTAGACAATCATGATGTTCATAGCAAACAAAGCGATTGAATTACGGTGATAAAACAACCGATCGTGGTATAATTTATTATATAAAAATAGCTATACTTAAATGACTAGCAGTAAATGAGATTAATATGAAAAACAAACAAAACGGGTTCACCCTTTTAGAACTCATGGTAACCGTTGCTATCGTTGGGATCATTGCATCAATTGCAATTTGGAATAGTAGCGATATGCTAGAAGAAAATAGAGCTGAGAACTTTTTGTTGGAATTAAAAAGAAATATTAGCTACGCCCGTGCTCAAGCTGCAAGTACGGATGAAATAGTCATTGTATGCCCTGCTCCCAATACAGTTACAAGTAGTAGCTCAAGTCTCACATGCCAAAGTGAATGGGCATCAACTAATACCGTTATTTTATTTATAGATACTGATAATGACGGAAGTTATAAAAGCGCAAATGATAGTCTATTACGTGTAATGTCAGAAACTCCGTCTAGCGATAGAATAAAATTCTCTGGTAATAATAGCCTTCGGTTTAATACTAGCGGTCGTATTACGACAAGTTTAGCTGGCTCAGGTAGCTTTACGGGCTTTGTATACTGCCCCAATAATGACAACGAAAACAATAAAGCGCTGAATGTATCAGTATCTGGTACTGCTTTTTACCTTGGTGACACCACTGAAAAGTGTGATTAAAAAACGTACAATTATATCTTGTCATATTTGTATCATTTACTAGACTGAGTTAATCATTTATTAACTCAGGTCTTCAAGGATGAGATTATCAATATCAAAAAGTAAGGGAGTAACACTTCTCGAATTAATGGTATCTATGGCTGTTGTCAGTATTATCAGCCAATTATCTATGTGGTTTTACCCAGATTTTTTAGCTAAAAACCGCTTAGATAACCACGTAAACCTCCTACACCGAAATATAAATTATGGCCGTTTATATGCCATTGAAAATACTACTTACGTCACGCTTTGTGCACTAAAAGACAGTCAATGTACAAAGGACGAGTGGAATGGCCAAATGTCACTCTTTATCGACAAAGATAAATCAACCTCGTTAGATGATGATGAACTCCTCTTAAGTACTTTTGAGGAGATCCATGAAGCTGACAGTCTTAAATACCCTCGCAGCGCAATTACGTTTCGTCCTGATGGTTCTTTGAATGGTTTTCAAAATGGTACTTTTATATATTGCCCTAATAGCGATAAAGCCAATCTCAAAGGATTGGCTTTATCTGTAAGTCAAACGGGTAGAATTCGTATTAAATCAACTGATAAATGCCAGAAAAAGTAACTCTAGTTATCTTCCCCAACAGTAGTTAACATCCTTTCCTTCGTTTGTTTTTGCCCCTTGCGCGCCTTTAGTACCTATATCAGTTATAGATAGCTCGGTGCAATCACCATCTCCTTTTACCGGCCCTGCCACGGGTTTAGCAGTGATTGTAAAAGCATTTTTATCGGTCACTTTAATCGTTAATTCAAAATGTTTATTCTCGGTTTTGTCTTGCAACCCTAAATCTGTAAATTTCTCTGTATATTCCCTATTATCAACAAAATACTGCTCTTCCTTGTTTGCTGCATCTAATAATGCTGCAACTGCCTCTGCACGTGAGGCACGTTTTACATATTCTGTATAATTAGGCAGCGCAATTGCTGCAAGTATGCCGACGATAGCAACGGCTATCATCAGCTCAATTAAGGTAAAACCACGTTGTTTTTTTATCATTTAAGCCTCCTTAATCGTCTTCATTCTGTATATTTTCATCATTCTCTTCATGCTTATATATATAAGTTTGCTGAGTTTTAAAACCAAACCCTAATGCTTTGTCATTAACAAGTTGTATTTTATCATCTACAACTTTTAATCCTGGGCCTGTAATTTCAAGTGGTTGGAGCGGGTTTTCAGCATTTTCACCTTTGATGCCCGGACCAATTAAATAAAACTGACTTTTTACTTCCTCATCAGGATCATCATCGCATTTTCCGTTATCATCACTATCTGCACATGAAGAACCAAAATAAAGTTGGGGCGTATCTGGCACCTCTGTACTTGTAGCAAATTTCAGATCGTCATAAACTTTAGTACCGTAGTGCAAATGAAATGCGTAAAGAGAGCCCCCTCCTCCACTTAATGAACATTGATTTTTAATTGATGAATCCAACGTCGGAGTAAAAGATGTAAAATAAGCAACACCACCAACAACGGTTGCCGCAGCTAACGACTTTTCACCAGTAGCGAGTTTATAACGCCACCCAACAAAATCATTCGCAAGTTTATCTTCTAATTTTACAAACTCAGTTACACTATTTAAAGCGCTGCCAAATTCATCATCATTTATCTCCATTAACATACTATGCGTTATAGCTTTAGGCGCAGATTCGAATAATTTAGTAACCGTATTTTCATCTCTAATCATAAATAATTCGTCAGCTGTGCCCGCTCCGTTCGGATTTGAACGATTTCCACTACCAATCACAATAGCATCATAAGGTGTATCTAATCGAGTGACTACACCATCTTTAATAGTTACTTTACTAAACATAGTTCTCGCCACCACAGGCTTGTAAAAAAAACGTCTATCTGCATCATTACCAAGATCGGCTAACTGAAAATGACTAAATTTGCCTTCATCTGATATATCAATACGCCAAATACCTCCACCAGTATCTGCCGCATATATCCGGTCTGTATAGCCATCATAATTAGAATCCAATAACGTTACATCGCCAGCAATACTATATTTTCCTTTAAAGGCGTTTTCACTAGGTGTTAAAGCCCAAACTTTTTTACCTGTTTTTGCATTAACGATATAAATGCCGCGGCCAACTTCGTCCTCAGTTTTTATATTAGCTTTATCGGGATCATTCGAATCTTTATTGGTATCATAACCAGCCCCAAATATTAAAAGGGGTGTATTCTCTTTTGATTTTATATAAGCAACTTGAGGTTTAGACCACGTTTGGCCAAGGTTTTTAAATTCCCCTTCACCGCCTTTAATAGTCCACATTAAACTTGGAGAGTCTGGCTTTGTAATATCCAAACCATAATAATTACGACCGCCTCTGCGCATACCTACAGCAGCCCAGACTTGGTCACCTTTAGTTGCGTTAATAGTTCCATCATTTAAACCTTCACCATTAAGGCTCTTATTATTGAAATAAACGCCAATAGGCCCATCAATACCATATTTTTTTCCTGACTCCTCATCTCTAAGTGGTTTAAGAATGTTAAAGAGTGCAGAAGGTATAAACGCCCAACTTTCACTAACTTTATTATTAGCATCATCATCTTTAAACATATGCAAAAAACCAGCATTAGTGCCAATTAGAATACGAATATCATTGTCACCATAATCAATAGCCACGGGTTTTGAATGTAATGGGTCACCAAAAATATCATTGCGAACTGATGACGACGAATTTTTGTCATCGACATCTTCACCACGAGCCCAATTTATAAGATCTTCAACCTCTCTGACTTTAACTTTACTGACGTTATCGGAAAAGTAAGGTACATTATCGCTTTCTTCCATGTATTTAAGCCCCAGATAGCTGCTTACGCTTTCGTCGCAATCGACACAAAAAGTAAAATCTCCTATATCAGTAATTATTTGACGCTTCGTAATATCTCCCACCGCCAATTCTGATAACATAGCATTTACACCCCCGTCTTTTACTGAGTTTCCATCTGCTGACTTATCTTCATCCCAGAATGTAGCCGCATCTGTATTTATTAACCCATCATCATC
Source organism: Pseudoalteromonas sp. SR43-3 (assembly GCF_014163875.1). Classification (NCBI taxonomy): domain Bacteria; kingdom Pseudomonadati; phylum Pseudomonadota; class Gammaproteobacteria; order Alteromonadales; family Pseudoalteromonadaceae; genus Pseudoalteromonas; species Pseudoalteromonas sp. SR43-3. The sequence continues at coordinate 4,288 of NZ_JACJEC010000011.1, forward strand.
AAGTGCAATATTATTTTTAGCATCTATAATAGTATTACCAGATACTTTTAACTTTTTTAAATTGCCACGCCAACGAGTGGATTTATCGGGATAAAACATAGCTAAATAAATAGCATCTCCGCTTCGTGTTTGATCAACATTATTACTTGCAACAGATGGGGAGGTAAATGTACTATTTTCACTCCTAATATCCGAAACAGCTTGATTTAAGGCTTCTGTCAATTTTTCAGGGGTTGTTGCAGGTATGTTTTTCCCCCCGCCTAATTCAGCAGCCCGTTTTAACAGATATTGCCCTTCGGCGCTCATTCCTGAACCAAATCCAATGGTATATAAACGACCCGTTTCATTTATCTCAGGGCTAGATGGGTACAAATCGACAACAGTGTCGTCTGTTCCATGAATAATTTTAGCCAATTGGTGTAAGTAGTTATCATGAAGAAAGTCATTTTCATCAAGCTCCCTACCAATATAATCTTCTTGAGTTAACTCTCGACCAAAAAATTTATTATGTTCTGTGCTTATTGATTCGTCGCTGTCATTATCACTAGAAGAACTTAAGCTTAGATAATACTGCCCCCACCAATTACGGCTATATACATATTTAGGTGAGGGATCGCCGTCAGTCATATAAATAATATTGATGGAATTATCACAACGTTTAGCTTCAGCTACGCTATCAGCAAAAGGGGAGATATAAGTGTAGTTATATACATTTTGCCACTTCTTACAACGCCCGTTTCCCTTCAATTCTATGCACTGCGTACCAATAATACTTTTATTTTCAACAATAGTATCCCTCTCTGATTCACTAACTTGCTCGCCATAGTACACACTTTGTCCTGTTATATATAAATAAGCCTCCCATAGTGTTTCAGCTAACGGTGTTCCACCATCGGCTGGGAGATTATTGATTGATGATTTTATTGATTCAGGAGGACTCCCTATTCTATTTAAAACATAGCCACCATCGGTTCCATTAAACCGCATCAAGCCAAAGTCGATAGAATCTTTATTAACTTCAACCAATTGACTCATAGCTGACTGAGCAGCCTCAAGCCTACTATCAGAGCATAATATTCGATTACCTGACCTATCGTTACACTCATTTCCTGTACTTGAGGACCAAGCCATACTTCCAGAGGTATCAAAAATTAACAGTACTCGCGGTTTTTCATCTGAATTAGCATCTTTATTTACGTAAAGCTCAATATCCTCAGCGTATACATGCATATTAATTGCTGATGTAAATAATATAGCGAGTGCTATATAAAGTTTAAATTTCATCTTAAATCCCCTTACCCGTACTGGCCATCTCTTGAGCTATACCAGTTACTATAGTTAACTGGTGCTTACTTTTAGAGCCATATTCTATCGTAGTAGATACTTGAACCATGTTGCATGAAACACCCGCTGTAAAACTATAACTACGAGGGCAATTAAGTTCTAATAAACCATTATTTAAGTTCGTCATTATGCTTTTCATTTCGTGTCCAGGCTCTGTAATGTCCTTCTCTGGTATAGTGATTTTATTACCATCACCATCAAGCTTCCCCGAATCTGTAGCGATCTCATCTGGAGTAAGAAAAAAGTCACTATCAGCACCTTTTTTAGCTTCTGACGCAATAACTCTTAGCACCTCGCCAATCAATTGATTTTCTGCAACTTCTCGCTCTTGCGCTGCATTAGTAATTTTAATATCAATCGTACTACTACTCATAAGAGTAACTGCAATACCGGTAACTGCTATCACCATAATTAATGCTGTTAAAAGCACCACACCTTGTTGCTTACTTGGTAACAACTTTAGATTCTCCATAGATTACCCCCAACATTACTTAAACGAATAGTTGTTGTAAAAACTGTTCTTCTATAGTTATCATCAAAATTTAATTCTCGCTTTCCAGCTCCCTCACCTAAAAAATATTTTTGGTTTTTAAGTTTTATTCCTGGGTCTGGTTGAAGTGCACGGATTAATAGAAAAACTTGCACCGTTAACATACCTTTGCGGTTTTCCCATTCAGCGGCAGTAATTGTGCTGGCACTTTTATAAGTATCAACTCGACTGTCGCTATTAGTGTCCAATCCAAATAAAAAACGCATATTTTCGACCCCTTCCATTATCGTTTCAGAGGTCATTTTTCCATTTACTAATCGTTTTCGTCTTAATGCGGGAACTTTTATTTTTTTATTATTTACTACATATTCTTCTTCTTTAATATAATAAACATGATGGCTATATGGCCAAATAGTTGCATTGATATTTGTCGGGGTATATTTGCCAGTTACAAAGCGTGCTTGTTCTTGTTCTGCGATAAAATAATTTATTTTATCGCTAGTAGTATTAGTACCAGCAACAGCATCATATTGAGGGTCACCTTGTAAAAACTTTAGTTGAAGAATATCGGTCTCTTTATCATCAGCAGGAATAATGCCATCGTTTATGCAATTCAGGTTATCTTTGATCTTAGTAGTTTTTGCATAAATAGTGCGAAAATTACTACTACTGATTAAATCTGGAAAGCTGCCATTATTAGCTCCCTCTAAGCAATCACCTGCTACCCCCGTCGCGGTAACCGTTGTGTTTGCTGCAGTAAATGAATCATCGTAATAAGTTCCCCAAAAACCCACTTGCTCTATATCGCGCTGCATAATATTAATGGCTAAGCGGCCAGACTCTTGGAGTTCACCTATGCTCATAGTGTCTTTTGTGGTGACTTTCATACTAATAAAAGTGAACATGACACCACCTAAAATCAAACCACCAATAAATAGCGAAATCATAACCTCTACAAGAGTAAACCCTTTTTGCTTCATGCTAACTCCTCACATATATATAACTGGTTAAAACCACTAAACGGCGTTTATTGTTAGCTTCATCACCACAAGTTACTTTTCCTGTAACTGTATTTGCTTTAAACTCTTGTCGCCCTTGCCATGATATAATTACTTCAATGTTAAACCCTTTGCCTCCAGTATCTGCCACGGCAACCGGGTTTATACACACACTTGCATCATCTAACGAGCCAGTATTATTTCTGGCCTGTATTGCACGTTTCCACTGTTCAAGATCAAGTAAAGCAATTTGCTCAGCACTGCATGAGCCACCAAAGCATGTTGTTGATGAGCTTATGGGAGTTTTACTCGTAAAGTCTTTCTTATAATGTGCTACTAACTGAGGTGTGTCATTAGCACGAATACGTTGAATAATGTCATTTCCCAGAGCAACTGCAGCAGCACGCTGCATAGAATCAAAGCTTGCTTGCTTTGCTTTTGCTTGCAAAGCAACTGCGCCTAAAAGGCCAAAACTAAGAATAATAAATGCAATTAGCACTTCAATCAGAGTGAAGCCTCTTTGCACTTTTACGTGAGGTGATTGCATAATAAAACCAAATAAAAATTATCTGATTTTAAGTTTATGTTATTTATTTGAGGAATCAATGAGGACTAAGACAAGCGGTTATATTTGTTGATAAACGGTTAATTAAACCTGTTTATTCAATAACACCGTTGATAATTAAGACTCAAATGTATTTAAATCAAGGGGAGGTTAATTGCAAGGTAAGCCTAAAGCGAATTTTTTACTAATTTAAGCTCACGGCGGCTCACTGGCAATAACTCACTGCACCCTTGTAGCTCAATCATATGATTGCCATTCGCTTTTGAATGCAAAGCAATTACTTTTTGTTTATTAACCAATGTATTGCGATGAATTCGCAAAATATGTGTAGGAAATTGTAACTCTAATTGTTTTAGACTTTGTTCAAGTAAAGCTTCTCCACCACAGAATATCATTTTGGTATACTTTTCTTCGGCACTAAAATACAAAACATCATTTATATCAACACTGCGTAGAGTACCAGCTAGCTGATAAGAGATTTTTACATTTTGTTGTTTTTGAATATGTACTTTATTTAAGCGCCCGACTTGCTTAAGCACCTTTTGCAATGATTGCTCTGAAATAGGTTTAACTAAATAACCTGCAGCGCTTAATTGTAAAGCATCGAAGGCATGCTCAGGGTGAGCAGTTATAAAAACAATAGCAGGAGGTAGAGTTAAACTATTGAGCTCATTAGCAACTTGTAAACCATTCATACCAGGCATATCAACATCTAAAAAAATCAAATCCGGCGTTTGCTTTTTAGCCAGTACTAGGGCTTCATTACCATTACTTGCCTCGCCTTGTACAACTATGCTTTTATCATGTGCCAACAAACGAATTAAGCGCGATCTCGCAAGAGGTTCATCATCAACAATGAGTACGTTCATACACTGCCCTCAATTAGCTTAGGAATAACGACCTTGACCCTAAACACATCATTTTTATTAGTAATTGTTAGCTGCGCTTTATTTTTATAATAAATATTTAATCGCTGGCGAATATTTTCAAGCGCCATGCCGTTATTAGGCCTAGTTTGAGCATTAGAAATTGTTATAGGGTTAGAAACAATCATGGTTATATAGCCGGTAGTAATATGTAGCTCTACTTTTATTTCTGCACCATGCTCACTTGTTTCAACACCGTGGCATACTGCATTTTCAATTAATGGCTGCAGGGTTAAACAAGGAATGCTCAATGCAGGTAGTTCATTAGGTATTTGCCAATCAACGCTTAAGCGATTACCGAAACGCCATGTTTCAAGTGCTATATATTGCTTACTCAGCGTTATTTCATCGTCAAGAGATACATTTTTTCCTGAGTGCATTGCAGCCTGCGATAAGGCGGCTAATGCTAAAATAGCCTGCTCTGCCGCATCGGCATCATGATGAGTAAGCTCTGCAGCGGTGTTTAAACTATTATATAAAAAATGAGGACGTATTCTAGCTTGCAAGGCATCAAGCTCAGCTCGAGAAAGCGCTTTAGTTTGCTGCTCTTTCTCAAAATGAATTAATAAAAATTGGACGAATAAAGCCGCCAGCAAAGCCACTATAATGCAATTGCGAAGTGTGAAATAAATTAAGTTATCTGTATCATCTATATCAAAAGCAAAATGGGAAAATAAAATACTAAAAATGCATGTAGATAATAAAAAAAAGATAAAAAACAAACTTAATTGAAAAGTTTGAGTGCGCGTTTGTAAGAAAAATCTACAAAAGTATAAAGAAGAGGTACCGACTAAAACAATTAAATGCATAAACAAACTGATGATCCCAAGTCGAAGCCAAATATCTCCTTCTACATTGGGTGCAAAGGCTAAAACAATAGCAATAACTTGAGAAACGATAAGCGAAGCTAATACGCCTCGCTCATTAAAAAGAGCCGAAAAAAGCAAACCATCATTTTTTAGTGACTTGCTCATAACGACTCTCCTATAATCTAAATTTTAAATTAACGTAGCTCTACAGGAACAGCAAATACGATATTCTCTTCTTCGCCTGGGTTTTCAACAACCTGCGTACCACCAAGATCTTTTAATCGGCTTATAACTTGTTGTACAAGTACTTCTGGCGCAGATGCACCCGCAGTTACACCCACTGATTTAGAACCTGAAACCCACTGCTCTTGCACATCAGTTGCATCATCAATTAAATAAGCAACAGTGCCCATTTTATCTGCAAGTTCACGTAAGCGATTAGAGTTAGAGCTGTTTTTAGCGCCAACAACTAATAGCACATCAACTTTGTCAGCTAAGTCACGAACAGCATCCTGACGATTTTGCGTTGCATAACAAATATCATCTTTACGAGGTCCGTCAATTGATGGAAACTTATTGCGTAGTGCATCAATAACATCAGCAGTATCATCAACTGATAAAGTCGTTTGACTACAGTAAAAAAGATTTTCAGCATTTTTTACATTAAGCGCAACAACATCATCAACGGTTTCAACAAGATAAATACCACCGTCTGAGTTATCATATTGTCCCATTGTTCCCTCTACTTCAGGGTGACCATGATGTCCAATTAAAATACACTCAATACCTTTGCGACTCGCACGTGTAACTTCCATATGCACTTTAGTTACAAGCGGACACGTTGCATCAAATACTTTTAAATCACGACGTTTAGCCTCGCTGCGAACCGCTTGCGATACGCCATGTGCGCTAAAAATAACAATACTGTCGTCAGGTACTTGATCAAGCTCTTCAACAAATACCGCACCACGGCTTTTTAGTCCATCAACCACATAGCGGTTATGTACTACTTCGTGGCGAACATAAATTGGCTTTTCAAAAATATCTAAAGCGCGCTCAACAATACTAATAGCACGGTCAACACCAGCGCAAAAGCCGCGAGGATTAGCTAGTAATATTTCCATTAACCTTCCACCTCAATAATATCAACTTCAAAGGTTAAACGCTGGCCAGATAAAGGGTGATTAAAATCAATCGTTACCGACTCACCTTGCACTTCGCGAACTAAACCAGGAAGCTCAGTGCCATCAGGTTGAGTAAACGCAATAATTGCACCTACCTTAGCTGGTGTTTCTGGACCAAACTTACTACGGTCAACGTAGTAAATATTATCTGGGTTTGGTTGACCAAAAGCATCTTCAGGTTCTAATTCAAACGTTTTACTTTCGCCTGCAGTTAAACCTAATAAACACTTTTCGAAGTTTGCCGTTAAGCTGCCATCACCCATTGTTAATTTAGCAGGTTTGTTGTGTACCTTGGTAGAATCAGCGGCAGAGCCATCTTCTAATTTAATAGAAAAATGGAAAATAACTTGCGAGTTTTCACCAATTACAGCTTGGCTCATGCTTTATGCTCCTTTGGACTCTCGCCGGTGAAGGCGTCAAATAACAATAATGCTGCGCCAATACAAATAGCGCAATCGGCAATATTGAATACAGGAAAATGTGAGTCTTTATAAAAAACGTGAATAAAGTCGATTACATAACCATACGCAATACGATCGTATAAATTACCAATAGCGCCAGCAAGTACCAATGCATAAGCACCGCATAGTACTTTATTTGTAGCAGGTAAGCGTTTTAGCCACCATACAAGCAAAGCACTAATAGCAACGGCAATTGCACTTAAAAACCAACGCTGCCAACCACCCGCTTCACTTAAAAAGCTATAAGCAGCACCATAGTTATGTACATAAGTAATACTAAAAACAGGGAGTAAGTTTATAGACTCTTGATAAGCCATAGTCCCTACAACAAGTGTTTTACTGGCAAAGTCTATTACTAAAAGTAATAGACTCAACCAAAGCCACACTAAACCACTTTTTTGGGCTAGTTTGCTCACTAAGAATAACTCCTAAGCGAATTGACGCTTTTCACCTTCGCCGTCAACATTACTTACACAACGACCACAAATTTCAGGATGAGCAGGCTCAACACCTACATCTTCGCTGTAATGCCAACAACGCTCACATTTAGCAGCATCTGTTGCAGCAACGCTAATGAACAAACCTTCAATCTCGGTAGCTTGTGTATCTGCAGGCTGGCTATCAACTTCAGAAACATTTACGGCCGATGTTAACAATACAAAACGCAGTTCATCACCAAGCGCGTTTAATTTAGCGGCAAGCTCTTTACCCGTAAATAAATTCACCGTTGCTTGAAGTGTTGCACCAATTACTTCTTCTTTACGTGCAGCTTCTAATAAGCGGTTTACTTCGTCACGTACAGTTAAAATCTCTAACCAATCATCGTTACTAAATTGGCTATTTGTTGGCGCTTGTAAGCCATCGTACCAAACTGATGTAAATACGTAGTCACTACGCTCACCCGGTAACGCTTCCCAAATTTCTTGTGCGGTAAAGCTCATAATAGGTGCCATCCAACGCGTCATTGCTTCTGCGATATGATAAAGCGCAGTTTGACAAGAACGACGTGCATGGCTATCACTCTTAGCTGTATATTGACGATCTTTTATAACATCTAAATAGAACGAGCCAAGCTCACCCGTACAGAAGTTCATTAGCTTTTGCGTTACTAATAGCATTTGGTAGCTGTCGTATGCGGCTAAAATCTCGTCTTGCAACTGAGCTGCGCGGCCAACAATCCACTTATCAAGCTCAACCATATCATCAACAGCTACTTGATCTGTTTCTGGGTTAAAACCATTTAGGTTAGCAAGCAAGTAACGGCTGGTGTTACGAATACGGCGGTAACGATCGGCTGAGCGTTTAAATATTTCATCCGACACAGTCATTTCTGCCGTGTAATCGGTAGAAGCAACCCATAAGCGTAAAATGTCAGCACCTAGTTTATTCATCACATTTTGCGGAGAGATAACATTACCTAGTGACTTAGACATTTTACGGCCGTTTTCATCAACGGTAAAACCATGCGTAAGCACTTGCTTATATGGTGCATGACCATTAATAGCAACTGATGTCATCATTGATGACATAAACCAACCACGGTGCTGATCAGAACCTTCAAGGTATAAGTCAGCTGGACCAACCAAGTCTTCACGTGCATCTACTACACAAGCGTGTGACACACCTGAGTCAAACCATACATCTAGCGTATCTTGCACTTTCATGTATTGCTTGGCGTCTTCTTCACCAAGTAAAGTAGCTGGTTCTAAATCGTACCATGCTTGTATACCAGACTTTTCAACAAGCTCTGCTGCTTGAGCAATTAGCTCTTGAGTATTTGGGTGAAGCGCACCGGTGTCTTTATCAACGAACAATGCAATAGGAACGCCCCAAGTACGCTGGCGAGAAATACACCAATCTGGGCGGCTTTCAACCATGTTAGAAATACGGCTTTCGCCCCACTCTGGTAACCACTGCGTGTTTTTAATCTCAGCAAGAGAATCTTGACGTAAGTTAGCCTGATCCATACTTACAAACCATTGTGGTGTAGCACGGAAAATGATTGGTGTTTTATGACGCCAGCAATGTGGGTAACTATGCGTAAGCGCATGGTGATGCATAAGCGCACCACGCTCTTTTAACACTTCAATTACGCTCGCATTCGCCTTAAATACATGCTGACCTGCAAAAAGTTCGGTATCTGGTAAATAAACACCATTTGCACCAACAGGGTTAGCCACTTCAAGGTTGTAATTTAAACCAGCCACGAAATCTTCTTGACCATGGCCTGGGGCGGTATGTACAACACCAGTACCTGAATCAGTAGTTACGTGTTCTGCAACAATCACTGGTACATTAAAATCATAAAAAGGATGGGCTACTTGCAAGTTTTCAAGCGCTGCACCTTTTACATACCCTAGTACGTGAAAGTGATTAAAACCAAAACGGTCCATAGCATCTTTAACAAGCTCAGAACCTAAAATTAGACGTTGTTGTACGCCTTCATCTTCAACCTGTACTAACGCATACTCTAAATCGGCATGCACAGCCACAGCGCGGTTTGCAGGAAGCGTCCACGGTGTTGTTGTCCAAATAACAGTACCAACACTGCCTTCGCCTTTATGACCATCAGCCAAATCAAATGCACTAACAACAGCATCTTGATCAACAAATATAAAACGCACATCGATTGCTGGTGACTGCTTATCTTGGTATTCAACTTCTGCTTCTGCTAATGCAGAGCCACAGTCTGTACACCAATGCACAGGCTTGGCGCCTTTATGCAAATGACCTTTTTCAATAATTCGACCAAGTACACGAATTGCATTCGCTTCAAAGTCAAAGTTCATTGTTAAATATGGCTTATCCCAATCTGCAAATACGCCTAAACGTTTAAAATCAACTTTTTGACCTTCAACTTGTTTTTTAGCGTATGCACGGCATTTTTCACGAAACTCACTCGCAGTAACTTTTACACCCGGCTTGCCTACTTTTTTTTCAACCATTAACTCGATTGGTAAACCATGACAATCCCAACCTGGAACTAATGGTGAATCAAAGTCAGATAATGTTTTAGACTTAACAATAATATCTTTTAATATTTTATTAACTGAGTGGCCTAAATGGATATCGCCATTTGCATACGGAGGGCCGTCATGCAAAATAAAGGTTTTTTTACCTTTCTTAGCGCTGCGAATTTGACCATAAAGGTCGTCCTCATACCATGCTTTAAGCATTTTTGGTTCACGTTGTGCCAAATTGCCACGCATTGGAAACGGTGTTTCCGGTAAGTTCAAAGTATGTTTATAGTCGCTCATTTATCCTACATTCCGTCTCTATCGGCTACCTGATTTAAACCAAAACACTGCTTAGCGGCAGCAACATCAGTTGCTATTTGCGCCGTTAATTGTGTTAATGTCTCGAATTTTTTCTCATCGCGAAGTTTTTCTATTAACTCCACATGCATAAATTGTCCGTAAATATCCTGTGCAAAATCAAAAAGGTGAACTTCTAATAATGCACGAGTTCCATTAAATGTCGGCTTATTGCCTACATTTGCAACTCCAAAAATCTGTTTTCCTGCAATCGTTGCTTGCACTGCAAACACTCCGTTGACAGGACACACTTGGCGTTTTAGGGCTATATTTGCCGTTCTAAAACCGAGTTCACGTCCTCTTTTCCAACCATGTATAACACGCCCAGAAATAGCATAATCGTGACCAAGCATTATTTTAGCACTCGCTAAGTCACCGGATGCTAAAGCATCTCGTATTAAAGTGCTGCTTACTCTAGCATTTAATTGACGAAAGCTCGCGGTGCTTTTTACATCCATGCCCGCTTGCTTACCCATGCTAGCAAGTAAGTGAAAGTTACCTTGGCGTTGCTTTCCAAACTTAAAATCATCACCAACAGTAAGTGCTTTAACACCTAACTTTTTAATCAAAATCTCATTAACGAATTGCTCAGCATGCATGTTTGCAAATTGCTGATTAAAGCTAATGCAAATAACTCGCTCAATACCTAAATCACTCAATAAACGTAACTTATCTCGTAAGCGCGTTAACCGTGCAGGGGCATTGTTTTTAGCAAAAAACTCTTGTGGCTGGGGTTCAAACAGCATTACAGTGCTAGGCAAACTATGCGCTTTAGCATCGCTAAGTAAACCTTTTAATACTTCTGCGTGGCCTAAATGAACGCCGTCAAAATTACCAATAGTTAACACACAACCAAAATGGTGTGGGCGAATATTGTGTATACCTCTAATTAACTCCATGCCACCTAATGCCTTGTTTAGCGAGCTATTAATTACGGCTAAAAAATGATTAAAGCCGCAGAGTTGCCGATTATAATCTTTTTTTTAGTTTGATTCAGTAATTGCTACACTTTTTATCGTATTTAGTCTAACACCCATCACAAATAGCATTGCAAAGTAGCTAATACCTGCCAAAGCCACTAGCGCTACTAATAATATTACTTGCTGTGTAAAGGCCCATGTAGCCCAATAATAGTAACTGCTCACAAACCATGTGACAGCTCCCATAACAATACTTGCAACAACACATTTAAGTGTAAAACGCATACTCATTGATGAGAACTGGTATACATTTTCTTTTTTAAGCTGTCTGTATAATAAAAATGCATTGCAGCTAGCCGATAACGAAGTAGCAAGTGCCAACCCTAAATAACCAATGAAAGGAGCCAGCATAATGTTAAACACCATATTAAGTACTAAGGTAATAATACCAATACGCACCGGTGTTTTTGTATCTTGACGAGCATAAAAGCCAGGAGCGAGTACTTTTATTAGCATAAAGCTTACAAGTCCGACCGAATATGCGACTACGCCTAAGCTTACAGCTTTGACATGATCAATACTGTCTTCTTTAAACGCACCGTGGTCGAACAATACGGTGATAATAAGCGGGCTGATGATCATTAGACCTATCATTGCTGGTAGGCCTAAAAATATAACAAAACGCACCCCCCAGTCGAGAGTATGCTGAAAGTCACTACTTTTTTTACTGCTATGTAACCTAGAGAGCGCCGGTAAAATAACTGTCGCAATACCAATACCAAATAATCCCAGCGGAAATTCAATTAAGCGGTCTGAATAATAAAGCCATGCAATTGAGCCCGTCATCAGTAATGACGCAATCATGGTATCGAGCAACAGATTAATTTGACTAATAGAGACACCAAACAAAGCCGGTAGCATAAGTTTTCGTACTTTTTTTACGTTTTCGTCTTGCCATGCCCAGCGCGGACGCGCCAACATTTTAGCGCGATACAAGAACGGTAGTTGAAATAGTAGCTGCACTACACCACCGACAAATACACCTATGGCAAGTGCATAAGCACCTACTGAAAATTTATCATGTAAAAAAATTGCACACGTAATAATAGAAACATTAAGCAAAACTGGTGTAAATGCAGCAACAGCGAAACGGTTATACACATTCATAACCGCACCACTAAGTGCAACTAAGCTTACAAAAAATAAATAAGGGAATGTAAGTTTAAGTAGTGAACTTGCAAGTTCAAATTTTTCGGCATTAGGTCCGCCTTGCCACCAATCTATAAACCAACCGGTACCAAATAATGCTGCAATAACAGGGGAAGCAACAACACCTATAATAGTGACAATTAGCAAAATGGTTCCTAATGTGCCTGCTGCTTGTGCAACAAAAAGTCTGACTTTGTCGTCTCCTTGCTGTTCTTTAATTTCACTTAGCACAGGCACGAATGCTTGTGCGAAGGCACCTTCTGCAAATAAACGGCGTAAAAAATTAGGAATACGGTTAGCAAATAAAAAAACATCAGCCGCTGCACTTGCGCCTAATAAATTGGCAACGACAGCATCTCGAACGAGCCCTAAAATACGCGATATCATAGTCATACAACTAACAATCATACCAGAGCGAAATAAACCTTTTGACACCTTAAACCTACTCAAAAATCCTCAAGATAGGCGATTATGCCACAGTCTTTTTTATAAATCGCTTTAAAGCACTAGGCTGGGGGTCTGTGCTTTGTTACAATGTCTATATTAACTGCTAAAGCGGCAAATTGATGCTCGTTATATGGTGCAGTTTTTCTTGGATTGTTAAATTTAAATTGACATCCATGATAGAAACAGGCATATTCCACGGCCTTTAATTTAAGCTTTATTTTAAGATTGTTAGGAGCAAACCTTGGCTAACATCAAGTCTGCAAAAAAACGCGCTATCACAAGCGAAAAAAACCGTCAGCACAACGCAAGCCGTCGTTCAATGATGCGCACTTACTTCAAAAAAGTAATTGTTGCTATTGAAGCGGGCGATAAAGAAGCTGCACAGCAAGCTTTTTCTGTTGCTACACCTATCCTAGACCGTTACGCAACTAAGGGTCTAATTCACAAAAACAAAGCAGCTCGTCATAAGAGCCGTATAGCAGCTAAGATTAAAGCTCTATAATTTGTTTTTGATAGAATATAAAAAACCGGCTTTTGCCGGTTTTTTTTTTATCTAAAATTTAATCTCGTACTTTAATAACAGTCGACATAAATATTTAAACAGATTGGTGTCATACATTTTCCAAGTCTGGATAAAATTTCTTAAGCATTGCTGCTATTTTTTTAGGTGTAAACGGTTTCACTACAAACCCTTTAGCGCCTTTATCAATTGCATCCTTAACATTTTCAATGCCTGAATGTGCAGATACCATTACAACATTTGTCTCAGGGCTTAATTCATTGATTTGTGCAATCAAATCTTTGCCATCGCCGTCCGGCAGTTCTATGTCTAAAAAAATGATATTATAATTTGCAGCCTGGCACTCACTAATACATTGTGAGGCAGTAGATGCTTCCTTTACGTTATCTATCCCTAAGTGCATGAGCGTTTGGCTCAAAAAACTACGCACTGTGCTAACGTCATCTACAATTAAAATTGATAGCTGCGTATTCATCTTTATTCCTCGTAGGCTATAAGCTAACTTTAAGTTATCATAATAATTAGCTTAGTATATAAATTTGCTCATTTAATTATAGAGACCTACGGAAAAAAGGCCAGATTTGCTTTATGTCTAAAACCCCAAATAAACAGTCGTTGCTAGGTAAAGCACCAACAAGAAAAAAAACAGCGCAAAAAAGAAAGCCGCAACGCCCTACTCAGCGCTCTATACCCGCAGAGGAAAAAACAAATATAAACAATGGCACTAGCCAAAAAACAAAGTCAAAAAAGGGGCTATTTATATCTCTGGCCATTGTTATTGTAATAATTTTAGCTTTTCCAAAACCAACCTTGCTCACCTATAAAAAATTAGGGATGGTAAGTGAAAGTGTTTACTGGCCTGGACTTTTAGGTTACGGAGCTACTTTAATTGATTCCAACTTGCACCCCAACTATGATTCTAGCCGTGAATCCCTTTATTTATGCAGTGATTTACAAAAACCACAGAGCTGTCAAAAGTATCAAGTAATTGCTGACAATGGTTTGTTTTCGGCAATTGGCAGTTACTTTTAGCATTAAAAAAACTAATCTGAAAATTTAAAATTACTTGGTTGAAAGGTGTGCAAAAGATCAACATAATGGCGCTCCTTTTTTCAACAACTGAACTATTGAAACGACCATGCTAAACGAGCTAGATTGGCTTTTAAATACTACACTACTTGCACTAGGTTTAGGTGCATTCTTTATTAACCAGATAACACTGCTGCGCGTTGCCGCCATTAGTGCATGTGGTTTATTGTTCTTATCATTTAGCCTAGATCTTATGTCGTCGAGCGTTATTTCAAATATGAGTTTAGTGTTGATCAACACTTTTTACTTGTTTAAAGTTTATACATTCGGGCAGTTTAATGTAACCCAAAGTTAACAACTTTTCCTTAGAATATTTAATAGCCCAGCATTGCTGGGCTTTTTTGTTGCGAATTTTTAAAATATTAGAAACACGTTAGATCAGGACAGTATTAAGCGCCACTAAAGCACCACTACAATAATAGTGCTGTGCATGTACTGTTGAGAGAAACGAGAAGAAAGACGAAAACCGAAAATACCTAATAAGCTAGGTTAATCTGCTATTGTTAATTCACTTTGGGTTTGTGTTTTAGATGGGCTATCTTCAGCGTTAGCCTGATTAAACCAAGCTGAAACACCTAGCACGATAATTGAAATAACAACGAGGCTTAATTTAGCCCCACTTTGACTGGATTTCATAACACCCTCTTTATATTTTTATTAGTGAGAATATCTTTTACACTAATGAAAATTACAAATGTTAACAAGCTGTTTTTTAAACTAATTAGCTATCAGCTAATAACCTTTAGTTCTATCCACTGAATTATTGAGTGCTAAGCCCTTATTCAAACGTTCAATATTATCGGCTATTTGGTCTATAACGCTATTTAAATCAGATAGCGCTGCACAATGTGGTGTAAGTGTTATTTTGGGGTTTCCCCAGTAAGGATGGTTCTGCGTTAAAGGTTCTTGGTCAAAAACATCCAAGGTAGCAGCGCGTAAGCTATCGTTATTTAATGCATTTAATAAATCTTGCTCAACCACATGAGCACCACGTGCTACATTAATAACAACAGCATGTGAAGGTAGCTTAGCGAGCATTGAGTGATTAATAATACCCTTCGTTGCCTGCGTAAGGGGTAATAGACATACAAGGTAGTCAACGTCAGAAAGCATATCGCTAAGTCCTTCATCACCATAATAAACCTCGACATTAGTCGTGTTTTTATTACTTTGCGCCCAGGCACTTACTTTAAAACCATTAGTTACAAGTTTTTGCGCACATGCTTTACCTAATTCGCCAAATCCAAGTATACCAACATGTTTATTACTAAAAGCTCGTTTTGGCTTCCATGTTTGCTGTGTTTGTTTAGTGTAATACTCTTTTAAGCGTAATTTTTGAGCTAAGACATGTGTAAGTACATATTCCGCCATATCTTCAGCTAATTGCATGTCCACAATACGTACTACTTCGACATGTTCAGGTAATAATGTTAGATTTATACTATCTACGCCTGCACCAAATGACGACACAGCTTTTAAGTTAGGCAGCTGCGGCCACAGAGACTCAGGAGCATTCCACGCAAGTACAAAATCCACATTATTTGCGTTTTTGCAATCAGGCCATTGCTCTATCAATGTATTTGGTAATCGCTCTTGTAACTTCGTTATTAGCTTTTCGTTGTTGCGCCCCGTTATAGCCACCAATACCGACATAAATTCTCCTAGCAATTCACAGTTTATAATTTAGTACTTTAAAAAGTCACACTACTGCAAAGTAACTGTCACACCCTTTTTTTAATCTTACATGTATAGCGAATAGACCAAACGGAATATGAGGTTAATATGATAAGTGTTGATAAAGTAATTGCAGCAAACTTACCACAACTAGAGAACTCTCCAAAAGTAAAAGGTTTAGTAAAAAAGGGCTTAGGTTACTTATTGCATGAACAAGAGTTTATCACCTTTGGTAATACGTACCCTCACCTACAAGGATTAGAATTTGTTGAGCAAGTACTTGATGAACTCAATTTTGATACGCGCTATAAACCTAAGCAGATAGAACATATTCCTAACGAGGGTAAACTTGTTATTGTTGCTAACCACCCTATTGGTTCATTAGATGCTTTAGCACTTATCAAAGTACTCTCTACAGTAAGGCAAGATTTAAAAGTAGTCGCAAACCGCATGTTAATGTCGGTCAGCGCAATGCACTCTCTTTTACTCCCTGTTGATAACTTATCTGGTATGAGTAAAAAGCAAGAGCTTAGTAATATACAAAACCATTTAAAAGGTGGAGGTGCCTTACTTATATTTCCTGCAGGGGAAGTGTCGCGCCTAGGACCAACCGGTATTAAGGATTGCAAATGGAATAGCGGTTTTTTACGTATGGCAAAAAAAGCCAACTGCCCAATTTTACCTATTTTTATTAAAGCCAAAAATAGTCCGCTTTTTTATGGTACATCAATGATTTATAAACCTTTGGCAAGTTTATTATTAGTGACAGAAATGTTTAAGCAGCGCCAAAAATCTTTAGAGTTTGAGATTGGCGCCTCTATCCCTCCTGAGTCCTACTTAATAGAAAACCTTAAAGATAAAGAAGTTGTAAACCTCATCCGTAAACAGCTTTATAGGCTTACAACTAAAAAAACACTGCCGCTAAAAACACAAACACCTATTGCTGTGCCCGAGTGTAGAAAAGAACTAAAAAGAGCAATTGAGCAATGTCAGCTTCTGGGTAAAACACACGATGGCATGCACATTCATCTATATCAATATGTAGGTAGTTCCCCTATTTTTAGAGAGCTAGGACGCCTCAGAGAAATTGCATTTAGAGCAGTAGGTGAAGGAAGCGGTAAGCGTCGTGATATAGATAAATACGATATGGATTACCAACACCTTGTACTGTGGGACCCTATGCAACTAGAGCTAGTAGGTGCTTATCGATTAGCCTGCGCACAACAGATAATACAAAAACATGGACGTGAAGGTTTATATACCGATAGTTTATTTTCTTACACCGACGCTATGACGCCCTATCTGCACCAAGGTATTGAGCTTGGTCGAAGTTTTGTACAACCTAAGTATTGGGGACGTAAGAGTCTTGACTATTTATGGTACGGTATTGGTGCTTTTATAAAAAACTACCCACAGTATAGATATTTATTTGGGGCTGTAAGCGTGTCCAACGCTCTACCTGAGCAAGCCAAAGCCATGCTCGTTTATTACTATCAACATTATTATAAAAGCAGTATAGAACTAGCTACGCCTAATAATGAGCTTAAATTAACTGAGCAACAGCTAACTCAATGCAATATTCTTTTTAATGGAAACGATGTTAAAGAAGATTTTGTAGAGTTAAAACATGTGTTAGCTAATATGGGCGCTCAAGTCCCTACTTTATTTAAACAATATACTGAGCTTTGCAACCCTGGCGGTGTACAATTTTTAAGCTTTAGCATTGATCCCGATTTTAATAATTGTATTGATGGATTGGTATTAGTCGATCTTAAAAGTGTCAAAGAAAACAAAGCTAAACGTTATTTAGAATAACTATTGATAACTAAAGTCAGTGCACCGAGTATTTTATGCCTTATAAAGTACTCGGTTTATATTTAATTATACAAACCGACTCAATCGCATTTAAGTCTTCCAATACTTTTTTAAGTGTCGGCTGTTTTAATTATTTTTTGAACCCTGCTAAAAACATATTTTCTTGTTTATTAAGACCCTTGGTGAAACACGAGATTATGACAAAGCAGTGCCTGCCTTATATTCATGTGACTGTTAATTAAATAAATATGTCAATCTTTACAAAAGCATAACGACACTAAAATTAATCTAAATCAATAAAACATTTTATAAGCTTCAAATGCTTTTTAAACTTTGATCTAGAACAGGTTTTCATGTTTATTGCTCGGTAATAATAGCGCTAATTAAACAGTAGTTCTTGGAGAACAACATGAAAACTCAAATTAGCATCGCATTATTAACCTCTTTATTAGCACTCTCTCCAGCTGCACACGCTAACTTTAGCGTAAATGTTGGTGCTATTAACGTAAACCCTGATAACAATAGCTCAGCGATTAATGAAGCACCTACGCTAGGCCTTAAAGGTGATTCAGATACTCAACTAGGTATCACCGTAGATTATGCATTTAACGATCAATGGGTGTTAGAGCTGATAGCAGCAACACCGTTTTCACACGATGTAAATGGCGCAGGCGGCTTAGCAGGCAACAAAATTGCAGATATAAAACAACTTCCACCGTCATTGGTTGCACAATACCACTTTTTAGATACAAGCTATGCGCTAAGACCTTTTATAGGCGTAGGCATAAACTACACTACATTTTTTGATGAGCAACCCTCTCAAGCACTTAAAGCAACACTAGGAACAGACGATGTAGAAGTAAAGTTAGATGATTCGTTTGGCTTTATGGCTCAGGTAGGTGCTAACTATAAAATTGATAAAAACTGGGGTTTACACGCTATGGTATCAATTATGGATATTGATACCGATGCCACTGTTTATGCTAATGGTGCAAAATCGCTTACATCAACTGTTGAGCTTGACCCTGTTGTGGCTATGTTTGGTGTTAGGTACAGCTTTTAAAGCATATATGAAGTAGTACATAGTTACCCAATTACAATGTGTGTTAAAAGGCCGAAAGGCCTTTTTTCTCATTTGTAGGGTATTAGCGATTTGGCAGGTTACTTAACTTTTTCTGCTCTAACATTTCTTTCCAGTGCATTACTTCACTTGGCAATATAGGTGTTTGCCCATCAAAACCAGCAACTTCAAGCATTTCTTCAATACTTATAATACCCTTTTTACTTTTAAATACACCGCGTACATAAGCAATAGCATGTAAGCCTCGCTCTGAGTGAAACTTTTGCTCAATATAAAAATATTTATGATCCCAGCCAACTAACTTAGTACTTATTGTATATCGCTGCATAGGTTTAATATCGCGGATATAAGTAATAGCAGTTGCGTTAACAATCGGAAACCAACGACGCTTCATTATTTGCTTTAGTAAGCCAACACGCTCCGTCATCCACGTGCGAGATAAATCCATCATCGCAAGATAGCGTGAGTTCGTTAAATGTAGATTAATATCACAATCAGTCGGCAAAGCTTTGTAATCAATATCTACTGTATCAAGTAGATTTTGATATTGCTTATTGCGTTTAATTTTGAAAAATAATAATAAAAGTCGAATATATAAGTTCACAATAAAGGTCTTACCAGTTAAATTTATTCGAGTGTAGCATAGCCCCTTGCGAAGACGAATATTCTACTTTAATCTTAAATCATTATTACAATAAAAAAGATAGCTAATGAAATCAAAACTAAAAATTATCGCTGCACTGGCCCTATTAGTCCCTAGCTACAATGCTTTTGCCGATTTCTCGTTACCAGGTAAAGGCTCAGTAACTTACCCTACCGGTGTAGTTAAAGAATTTAAATTTGGTTTTGAATGGCAGCAAAAAGCTGAGAAATTCACTATTGGATCTAAAAGTTACAATATGGAGCAAATTCCTAGCTCTTATTCTGTCGCTATCACGCTTTCAAAAGATGACAGCCAAGTATGGGTTCAAGAATTTAATAACGGGTTTATTGAAGAGTTTGAATGGCAAATTGGCGAACATACAGTCACTTTAAAAAAGCAGCAGTTTAGCGATCCGGTAAAAGGTGACTATGTTATTGAGCTAAATGGCCGTAGCTATTTTTTCACTCGTAATAACGCCAGTATCGTAATGAACTTTAACGAAGAAGGTATTGAGACGATTGCAATTGATGGGGTAACAAAAAATATGGGCACTAAAAATTAGTCCCCATATTTTAATTTATTTAGGCCAATTACACTTTTACTGTTTTTCGGTTAATCCCGTAATCACGTAACTTATTAGCTACAGCGGTGTGACTTAGGCCCAATCGCTTAGCTAACTGACGCGAGCTTGGGTAAGCGGGGTAAAGTTTACGAAGTAAAGTCGCTTCAAAGCGCTTAACAGCTTGATCTAGTGAGCCCTCAAAATCAGACTCTAAATACCCTAAATCATGGGTAAAAGTTGGTAACTGCAAATGCTCTACGCGAAGCTCGCTATCATCTAGTAACGACACTGCACGGTAAATGGCATTTTCCAGCTGACGAACATTTCCAGGCCACGGATACTCTTGTAAGAAGCTTAAACACTCTTGTGATAAAACAGGAATTGCATGACCATTTTGCTGTGCATATTTTTGAATAAAATGCTCTGCAAGTGGCCCTACATCTGCTTTTCTATCTCTTAGTGGTGCTATTTCTAAAGTAAGCACGTTTATACGGTAATATAAGTCTTCTCTAAAAACCCCTTCTTGTACCATTGCAGGTAAGTCTTTTTGAGTAGCAGCTACAATACGAACATTTACTTTAACTTCGTTCTCATCGCCTACTTTTCTAAACGTACCATCTTGTAAAAAACGCAGTAACTTAGTTTGTAGTTGAGTCGACATTTCGCCAACTTCATCTAAAAATACAGTTCCACCATCAGCTTGCTCTAATACACCACGCTTTGGCGCTGCGTTTTCTTCGTACCCGGCATAACCAAATAATTCAGACTCAGCAACATCATCAGGAAGTGAAGCACACGATAGCGCAATAAAAGGCTTAACAGAGCGATTAGATGCGTAATGACACGCGCGAGCTAATAACTCTTTACCAGTGCCAGTTTCGCCAGTAATCAAAATAGGGGCTTCTAGTTGCGCCATTTTGCGTGCTTCGCGCACAACTCGGCGCATTGCCGTACTAAAGTTATGAATAGTAGCAAAGCTTTCTTGCCCGTAGCGTCTAAATGCACTGACCTGCTGCCCTAAGCGGCTTTGCGATTTAATGTTAATAACCGCACCCGCAAGCACATCACCTTCACTACCTTGAGGGACTGCAATTGGTAAAATGTCTGCAATAAAATCTTCACCCGCCACTTCAACGCGCGTGGTTTGCCCAAGCACTTCTTTACCTTCTAGCCAACGCGTAAAGTTAAACCCTTTAAGTAAGTTATTAATATTTGCACCAATAACTTCTTTTTCAATTAACTGTAAGTCCTTACATGCTGCATCGTTGCATAAGCGTACCCAACCTTTAGCATCAATAGAGATAACGCCATCAGGCAATGCACGTAGCAAAGTATTTAATTCGTTGTGTTCACGCTCAGATGGTAAAAACGCAGTGGTACGCACGTCATGTACGCCGTCGATTAAACGTATCGATGGCATAATTTTTTGAAATTGTTCAAATTCTATTTCGGGAAAACTAACGTACATACGACAATTTACAGAATCGACTTCGATTCCTTTTAAATCAACGCTGTAGTTAACTAATATATTAAGGATTTCTTGAGCAATACCAATTCGATCAGCACAGTGAATATCTAGACGCATACATCCTCAAAGAAGGAAAAACTATATTAGCCGAATAATACGCTAAGTCGCTTTGAGAAGGTAGCTTATTGTAAACATTTTTGGACAAAATAGGCTACTAAAGCGATAAGTTGAAATGCAATTAAACGAAGAAAACAGCACGGATATTTAACTATACCAGTGCTATTTGTTAAATTTTATTATGTGACTACTTACCTTGTGGGTAAGCAGACCAATCACCACCATCTAATTGTATAAATGGTCTTTGGTTAACATACATCATTATTGTGCCTTCGTTTTCAGCAACCTTAGGTGCTGTGGGTAGGTTTTCAAGCAAATTAGCAACACTATTATTCCCACCAAATACATCAGTTTGCAGCGCCTTGCTTACCAGCTCTGAAAGCGCAAAGTAACTTGTTGAATCATCAACCACAATTTGCGAGTAGTTTTGTACGTCTGGGCCTATAAATTTAATTGCTACAGGTACCGACACAATTGCAGGGCTTGGGATTTCACGTAAACCTGCAAACTGTACTTTGTCACCTTTTAAATTAGCGCCGTGTTCAGGCACTATCATTAACATAACGTTGCGACCACGTTTTTCTAGCTTTTTTACAAATTGGTTAATATCAGCAAACAAGTTTTTATGTCTGATTGGGTATGTCTCTTTACTATTAACCCTTGGTTGATTCTCTAGCTGATTACCATCATGTAAACTTGTGGTGTTGTAGTACATCGCACACGGCTTACAATCTTCAGCTTGCTCTAACCAACCATCCAGCACAGCTTCATCTGAGTAAATAGGACTATTATCAAAACCTCGTAGCGCCACTGGCATTGAATCTATATTAAATGGCGTACTATCTAGGCCACCGTACTTATTTATTAAACCTTTAAACTCATCAAAATGTCCGTCGTGATTCATCACAACATTGTTTTGATAACCTAGTTTCTCTAGGTTTTTAAACAAGTGACATTGTTCAGGTGCCTCTTTAAATAATGCTGTTTGACTCGTTTGCCCACAACTAGCGCGCAGCAGCCTTACCGCAGCGGGTCCGCTGTATGACGTAGCCGAGTTAAAGTCTGAAAACACCACATCAAAGTCTTTATACATATCAGTAACACTTACACCAATAGCATTTAAATCAGCAACAGCCATTGAGCATATGTTCAAAATAATTACATCAAACAGCTCACCATTCACTTGGTTTGGAAAGTGGCTCATTAGTAAGCTTTGTTGTTGGTAAAAATCAGCGAGCTTTTGATCGGGAGATTGCGCTGCCTGAGTGATCACTTGTGTTTGAGGATTACTTTGATTTTGAGTAACCGGTTCAGGGTTAGCCACATTATTAACGAATTGTGATTGAGAGTTATCTCCTTGCCACCCTACAACTAACAGCCCAACAATAGTCACGGTGGTAAAGCGTATCCATTGCGATGTATACCAAAAACACACACTAATTACGAACAAAGCCAACAACATATCAACGCTAATAACTCGGGTTAATAGCTCGATAAAGTAACCAAAACTAAAATCTTGAACGTTACCTGCTTGTTTGGTCAACCTGTTTATTGGTGGCAACCATGAGTCTTGATAAAGTAACACCACAGCAAACACAGCACCTACTATATGTTTTGCCTTCTCTATTAATGGCTGTTTAAATTTAATCGCAAGCAATGCAGCAAAAGCGGCATTAGTTAGTACGTTAAAATCAATTGCACCGTAATAAAACAGAGCAAACTTAACTAAAAAATAAAGGTTCCAAACCCCTAAACCTGATAATTTCACTGCTTATCCTTTTTTACTGTATTTGGTGTATAAGGCTCTAGTACTTCATGTTTAAAAGTAAGCTTATAATAATATTTTGTTATTTGAGATAAAATGTATTTGCCTAGCATACAAAGCACCGCGCCAAGCACCATTGCAAGAAACACGGTAATTAAAAGCTGATTCATACTCATAAGTTATCTCTTAGTTTCATTATAAAAGGCTTAGCATCTGGGCGGCTTTTACTAGAAAATTCTGGGGTGTTAATATTTTCAGTAACGCTGTTTGCTATATCAGGTGCAAATTTATAGCTATCATTCTCAGCAAGTTTTTGCGAGAAATCTACAACACTCTTACCTTTATAAAATCGCCTTAACTGTTTACATTCTTGTTGAATGTAAAAGTGGTCAGAAATTATATTTTGCTGTACAAAAAAATCACTCGTTTTTAATTTAAACAAATGCTTAATTGCATTATCAACGTCATTTTCTCTACAAGCATGCAAATATAAATAAACTGTATTATCTGCAATGCTAAATACATCACCTTCGCGCTTAATATGAAATAAATGCAAAGGATGAATAGGGTCAATTCTTGGTAGTAGCTCAAGTTTCACTAGCACACCACTAACACCTAAATTAACGGCTGAGTCACTATGAATTTCTACTTGTTTCGTAAACTCGATGAAAGGTAAATATCCTTTCGAAAAGGTATTTTCAGTGTATTTCAAAACATCCTCAACTGAGGAAGGTAAAGGCCTTGAAAACTTAAAACCTTGAATAGATTGCACTTGTGAAAGCAAACGCGAAGGCTCTGAAAAGCTATACAAAATTAGATTTACACCCAAGGTTAAAAATAAGCACTCATCTTGATGGCGAATAACACCATCAACATTTTGAATAACAAGCTTTAACCATCGTCCGCAGTTTTTTCTAAGTTCAAAACACTGCTTACCCAATAGCGCCAAATCGGTGTAACGCGTTACTGCAAAAATTAAGGTGGCTGCTTCTACTTTTGGGCCTTTATTAAATAAATCATTATTATCTTTTACGCTTTTATAATGCATCGGTAACTTAGTACCTTCGGGCACAGCACTTGGCACAAGCCAAACATCGTCTTCATCGGCAAACTCTGACTGTTTAAGTGTTTTACTTTCGCTTGCCGTTCCAGTTTGAACAACAAACTGATTACCACTTAATAATAATTGGTAATGTTCACCAGCAATAACCCCCCTACTGTGACGCCAATAATCATATTCAAGTACTCGAACCGCAGAGTCGTTATCAACAAATACCAGCCCATCAAATACATTGTTTAATCGTCTAAATAAAAAGCGATAATTTGCAATATCAGGTCCCGAAATTAAAAATAATAATGTAGCTCCCGTACTACGAACAAAATCGTTGTACTGCCTCATCATCAGCTCTAAGCTTTTCTCGTCAGTACTGCTTAACTGTGCTGTATGAAAATGAACAAAAATAAGCGCTTTGTTTAGGCGTTTATAAGCACTGATTTCTTTTATAATACCTGAATTAATTTTCTCTATAGAATGATTCTGTGTTTCTGAGGCCAACGAAAAAGGGTGTACTCTATTATGCTTATAAGCATAATTTAACGATGCAGAAAAAGAAGAATCAAAAAATGATTCAACCTCTTGGGAAACTATATATATATCATTAACCAAGCTTTGGTTAATTGAATGTAACGCCAATTCGATTACAAAATTGTCTAAAGGGGCTAAAACAGCATAACTTGAAGCCGATTTTAACTCTTTTGCAGCAGGCTCTAATCCCGTTATGTTAAAGTTATGCACTTAAAACGCCCTATAAAAAATACTTTTTTACTAGTTTTAACCGTTATTCTATATATAATAGCCAAATATTGTCCACTTTTAATCAAAATAATTAAAGTAACCGTAAAGGTAAGAATGAATAACTTGACGCCTAAAAACTCACAAACGTTAACATCAAGTGACATAGAAAACCTTGCACTACGTTTTGGTGGAAAGAGTGATGACTACATAGAAATTGTAAACAAGCAGCAAAATAATAATACAATTAATAAGTACGCATTACTTAAAGAAATAAACAACGAACTAAACACATAAGTTAGTTCAATTAAAGATAGGTAAAACATCCGTTGCAAAGAGTTTTCGTTAAAGGTATCAAAGGCGGTTTAGGAACTACCTCTGTGGTTGCAAATTTAGCGTGCGTGCTAAAAAAGTCTGATGTTGACGTTATTGCAATCGATCTAGATGCAAAAAGTGACCTAGGTTTACATTTTGGCTTGCCATGGAAGTATACCAAAGGCTGGAGTAATGAAGCGAGCTTTGAAGATGCACTTGTGCATTTTCATCAAGATGACGATGGCATTATATTTTTACCATATGGTGACAGCACTGATACTAGCATCGATAACACCACTAAAAT
This sequence comes from Pseudoalteromonas sp. SR43-3, assembly GCF_014163875.1. Taxonomy (NCBI): domain Bacteria; kingdom Pseudomonadati; phylum Pseudomonadota; class Gammaproteobacteria; order Alteromonadales; family Pseudoalteromonadaceae; genus Pseudoalteromonas; species Pseudoalteromonas sp. SR43-3. Next base: position 30,100 of record NZ_JACJEC010000011.1, read on the forward strand.
GGTAAATAGATGCAAAAACCTAAATTATAGCCAAGAAGCGTGGGTAATTTTTGACTGCCCTGCACATATTAACCTTCCCCACTATCCGTTAGAAAAAAACGATATTGTAATTGAACTGGTTAATTGCGACGCTATTTGTCACAGCTTAATTTATAGACGCCTACAAACACTCAAAAATTCAGATACTGATTGGAAGCATTACTTTTTAGTTAACCGCTATAATTCTGCATCTACGCTAGAATTTGACTTGTTTTCTCTTTGGCAATCTACGCTCCCCCTTATGGCTCCGTTTTTTATCAACAGTGACGAAGTTATTAAAGAGTCAACCGCATACAGAAATGTAGCGCTTAATTGCGCGCCATATAGTGTCGCAAACGATGACTTTGAAACACTAGCTGGTTGGCTAGTTAGTAAAGCGACCTTATAAAATGAGCATTACATTATTTTATCAGCGTCCTATTCACAGCACTTTATACTTGCTGCTGAGCATTTTATTTACTGATAAGTTAGTCCGGTACATTTTATTTAAGTTTCATAGCTACTTTAATCAACATAAAGTAAATGTTATTGAAGCTTTTTTAATGCCTTTTATTACGCTTTTAAGCTCACTGTTTATAAATATTAAAAAGCACAAAATCAGCTTTGAATATACTCTTTATGACTACTACCCTCATTTAAGGTTGCCTTACCGAGCCTACATTTACTCAAATATATTACGCTTTATTATACAAAGTGTTTTTTTAGTGTTTTTTAAAAACCAGCTTAAATCTAGTTCTGTAAAAGAAGATGCTGTTAATTATTTTTATGATGGTGTTAGCTACCTTTTAAGGCAATTACGTTGGTTTGATTTAAAGCTAGGTAGATTATTAAAGCGCCTACTATCAAAAAACAAAAAAGGCCCTAAAAAAAGTGCGTTTAAAACCATGGCGGATGCGCGTGTATGGCAAAATAAACTAGTCAAATACGTCATTCTCGCGTTTATTCTATTTTTATTAGCAATATTTATTACAATTCCTTTTAGCTTGGAAGCTCAAGCCGTTTTTATAAGCTTTATTTTACTAGTTGCGTATGCGCTTAAACGAGTAAAAGGCCAAATGGCAACCATTGTAATGATTACCCTGTCAGTAACTACGTCTTCTCGTTACTTGTGGTGGCGTTACACTGAGACTTTAAATTGGGATGATCCACTTGCACTTGCACTAGGTGGTGGCTTATTACTTGCTGAAACGTATGCCTGGCTTGTACTGATTTTAGGTTTTTTCCAAACAATTAACCCGCTTGAGCGAAAACCGGTTCCTTTACCAAAAAACACTGACTTATGGCCAACAGTAGATGTATATATTCCAACTTATAATGAGCCGTTAAGCGTTGTAAGGCCCACTACTCTAGCTGCTCTAAGCATCGATTGGCCTGCAGATAAATTAAATGTTTATATATTAGATGATGGTAAGCGCCCAGAGTTTAAGGAATTTGCAGAGGAAATTGGAGTGGGCTATTTAGCTCGTTCGGATAACAATCATGCTAAAGCCGGCAATATGAATAGCGCTATGCGTTATACCGATGGCGAATATATCGCAATTTTTGATTGTGACCACGTTCCTGCTCGCTCGTTCTTACAAATGACGATGGGGCAGTTTTTAAAAGACAGTAAAGTATGCTTGGTGCAAACACCGCATCACTTTTTCTCTGCAGATCCGTTTGAGCGAAACCTTAACAACCATAGTCAAATTCCTAACGAAAACATGTTGTTTTATGGGCTTATTCAAGACGGTAACGACATGTGGGATGCGACCTTCTTTTGTGGTTCTTGCGCCGTATTAAAACGAGCTGCGCTTGATGATATTGGCGGTTTTGCGTTTGAAACAGTAACGGAGGATGCTCACACAGCACTTCGTATGCAGCGCGCTGGTTATAAAACTGCTTATATAAATATTCCACAGGCAGCAGGTCTTGCAACCGATAGCCTGTCAGCGCATATAGGTCAACGCATTCGCTGGGCGCGTGGTATGGCGCAGATATTTAGGCTTGATAATCCATTAATGGGTAAGGGTTTAAGCATTCCTCAACGATTATGCTACATAAACGCAATGCTGCACTTTTTATCAGGTATTCCTCGTATTGTATTTTTAACAGCCCCTTTAGCGCTAATATATTTTAATGCATACATAATTTATGCCCCATTTTTAGCTATTTTTATTTATGTAGTGCCGACATTAATTCAAATAAAAGCGACTAACTCACGTATCCAAGGTAAATACCGTTACTCCTTTTGGGGTGAAGTGTATGAGTCAGTACTTGCTTGGTACATATTAAAACCAACCACCGTTGCTTTATTTAATCCTAATAAGGGTAAGTTTAACGTAACCGAAAAAGGCGGTTTAAATGATGAAGAGCATTACGACTGGGGTATTTCTAAACCGTATTTAATTCTCTTACTTATTAATTTACTCGGTATATTAGTGGGTGTATTACGTCTATTTTTAGGTGACCCAAGCCAGATTGGCGTACTTATAATAAGTATGGGTTGGGCTTTTTATAATATTATAATTTTAGGTGCTGCCGTTGCTGTTGCAGCTGAAGCTCGTCAAGTGAGGCACTCGCATCGTATAAAGGCAAACTTTCCTGCCGGCGTTCGTTTAGCGAATGGTCATACTTTGAAAGTAAAAATAACGGATTATTCAGATAACGGCGTGGGCATAGAGACAGAACACGCGCATTTATGTCGTGTTAACGATAAAATTGAATTGTTAATGAGTCGTGGTAATAAGCAATTTTCGTTTACAACGTATGTATGTAATACCCGCAAAAAACAAATTGGCCTTACACTTAAAGACTTATCTCTCGAAAAACAGAGAGCTTTTATACAATGTACCTTTTCAAGAGCAGATGCTTGGCTAGATTGGCAAAATAACTTTAGACATGACCGTCCATCGTATAGCTTCAAAGAAGTACAAAAAACCAGTTTACGGGGCTTTAGTAATTTACTATTTCATGCTCCAAGAGCGTTACAACCAGTTATTAAGTTAATGACTAATATTGTCATTTACATAAATTCATTTACTCCAAAAAAACCGATAGTGCATAATAATTATGATTAAAAAGTTACTTAATACATTTCTAACATTGTTACTTATTAGTAGCGCATATAAAGTGCTCGCTATCGAGCCTATGCACGACAAAACCCTGTTTGTAAATGGCTACCCTGAGAGTGCCCAGGTTTCTAGTTTACGCCTTAGCTTTGAAAAATTAGGATTCAATGACTATAAACTCGACGGCGTGAATAATAATTCTCGTGTCGATTTCACAAATAGAATTGATAAATTAAGCACTAATTTAAAGCTTAACTTTTCGTACACTAACTCACCTTCATTACTGGCTAATGTATCGCACTTAAAAGTTTATTTTAACGATAACTTAGTAACAGTATTACCTATTAATGAACAGCTAAGTGTTGTAAAAAATACGGTAAGTCATAGCCTTGACCTAAATGCTAAATACATTCAAGACTACAACCAAATTCGCTTTGAACTAGTTGGTTACTATGATTTACGATGCCAAGATTACTTTAGCCGCTCAATTTGGACTGAAATAAACAAATCAAGCCACATAAAGATTGATCAAAAACAGTTAGCAATTGATAGCCGCCTTGAATATTTACCAGAACCATTTTTTGATGCTAAAGATTACAACAAATTAAACTTACCTTTTGTATTTGCAAGCACACCTAATACACAAGCTATAGAAGCGGCAGCCACTTTATCTAGTTGGTTTGGCGCACAAGCAGACTGGCGTGGCGCTAACTTTCCAGTAGTTTTAAATAAAGCACCAGAGCAGCACAGTGTGGTGTTTATTACTAATGACTCAAAACCTGATTTTTTAAAAGATTATCCAGATGTTGAAAAGCCAACCGTCGAGCTAATTTCAAGCCCTATTCACAGATACAATAAAATGCTGCTAATTTTGGGGCGTGACGAAAAAGACTTAAAAACAGCGGTTACTGGTCTTGTGTTTGGTCATAAGATTATGACTGGCCGAAGTGCAAGTATCGAAGCAATTACCAAACTCCCACTGCGTAAAGCTTATGATGCGCCAAGATGGCTTAGAAACGATCGTCCCGTGCACTTTGACGAGCTTATTGACTATCCAACTCAGTTACAGGCTGAGGGTCTTAACAATGGTCCTATAAAACTAAATGTTCGTTTTGCACCTGATTTATTTACTTGGCGTGAAAAAGGCATTCCTATTACTTTGCAATACCGTAATACGCCAGAGAGCGAAACCTTAAATTCACGTTTAAACATGTTAATAAACCAAGAGTTTATAAGTGGTTTTTTACTTGATAAAAAAGACACATCGTTAACTACCGCAAAAACCTTGCTGCCTTTAATCGCTAATACAGACACGACGCAAAGCACTGAAGACTTTTCATTAGATGGTATTAATCTTGCCAGCCGAAATGAGTTAAATTTTGACTTTAGGTTTGCAGTACTTAAGAAGGGCGAATGTGCCGTTGCTCCACCTGGTGGCGAATACGGCGTAATTGATGGAAACTCCAACATTGATGTAAGTGGGTTTGACCATTACATAGCTCTGCCTGATTTAAATGTATTTGCAAACAGCGGATTCCCATTTACTAAATACGCAGACTTACAACAAACTTTAGTATTGATAGATGAAGTTCCATCATCTAAAGCGCTATCTGTATTGTTTAATTTAACAGGCCACTTTGGTGCTATCACAGGTTACCCCGCTCATAGAATAAGCGTTGCTCACTTAAATGAAGATGCCCACTTAGATGATAAAGACATCTTAGTAATCGCCAAACCTAATAGCATTGCTAACAACTTAGATGAAGATGCGCAAACTAATATCTTGCTTGATAACAATCAGCGCGCTATTAAACAAGCTATATACAATGGTGCATATGATGAACAAACTACAGATAAAGTAGAAGTAAGTATTAAAAGTAGCGGGGATATGGCCGTTATTACAGGCTTTCAATCACCGTTTGATTCAGAGCGATCAATAGTATCGCTCAGTGCAACATCACAAAAAGCCTTTACTCTACTAGATGATGCGTTAATGAGTTCACAAGCGCTTGCGCAAATTAAAGGCAGTGCTGCGGTCATAAACTCCCAAGGTATTAAAACTATTAAAACTGATGAGCAATATTTTGTTGGTCACATCCCTGTGCATACCCTAATTTGGTTCCATTTATCGGATCACCCATTTGTACTGGCACTGTTGTCTATTTTAACACTACTGCTGATCTCATTTATTATATGGCGATTACTGCAAGCATTAACATACAAGCGCTTAGCTGAAGGAGATAAGTAATGAAGTCACTCATTAATGTATTTTTTACCGTGATTGCATTATTTACCTTTAATGCCAGTGCACAAATAGAGCAATGCCAACCATGGGATGCATGGCAAACGTTTAAAAGTAACTTTATAAGCCAAGATGGCCGCGTTATTGACTTGGGGAGTGAGAAAAAAGTCACAACCTCTGAAGGCCAATCTTATGCGTTGTTTTTTGCTGTTGTAGCAAATGACAAAGCAATGTTTGACTTAGTGCTTGATTGGACGCAAGAACATTTATCAGAAGGTGATTTAAGCACTCGTTTACCGGCATGGCAATGGGGTGTTAATAATCAAAATGTTGGCGGAATTTTAGATTCAAACCCTGCGTCTGATTCTGACTTATGGATAGCATACAGCTTATCGCAAGCAGCTATTCTTTGGGATGAGCGCCGCTACAGCATATTAGCAGCTGTAATTGCACAGCGAATAATGCGTGAAGAAACCGCTTATATCTCGGGCCTAGGTTTATCATTACTACCCGCTCCTACAGGTTTTGAATTTGATAATGAACGTTTTAAGTTAAACCCGAGCTACTCACCATTATTTATTTACCAGCAGTTTAAAAAGCTCTACCCACACTCGCCTTGGCATCAATTACACGAAGGCTCAGCAAAGCTAATTTTAGATACAGCAAAGCAAGGTGTTAGCCCTGACTGGGTAATGTTTGATGCAAATAACGGCTTTTACTATGATAAAAAAACGAGCGACTTGGGCAGTTACAACGCTATTAGAGTATATTTATGGGCAAGCATGATGGCAGACAACGCGCCTTATAAAAAAGAGCTATTAGCGCAATTCAACCCTTTTATAGAAACAATTAATAAACGTGGTTACGTGCCTTTAAATACCTTTGCTAAATCAGGAAAATCTGAAAAAAGAGGCCCTTTGGGCTTTAATTCAGCTTTATTACCTTTACTGGCGACTAATAACGATAATTCTACGGTAATGGCGATTCAGCAAAAACTAATGATTGATAAATCATTTACCCAGACCCGTTATTACGACAGCGTGCTTAACTTGTTTGGTACAAGTGCTTTAAATAAGCGTTTTTCAATTACAGCAGATGGGACGCTACAACCGGTATGGAGCACTGAATGCCGTTAAGGTTTGCCCTCGCTTGCACATTAGCACTTAGCTCTGGATTAAGCGCTAACACAGTCAACGATATTGATACGCAATCTGTTGATTGGTTACTAAGCCAAATAGGTATTGGTGAAGCACAGAAAAATAAAAAACTAGTTGAAGATAGCTTACGAAAGCTAGTCGCTATTGCCCCTGCCCGAATAGAAACGCAGTGCGCAGTAGCGCGTTATGATTTTGCCAATGGCGAATCAGTGAAAGCCAACCAGTTATTAAGCAAAATAGATAACGGGCTTACCAAACAGGCTCCGTGCGTTGAAAAGCTTAAAATACTCTCTCGTATTGAGGGTAAAGATAAGTCTTTAATTCATGAAGCTAGGCTACTTTCTCGAGCTGGACGTTATGAACAAGCCCGTGAAATATACAATAAAATATTTAAAAACACCTACCCTACACTTAATTACGAGCTTGAGCATTTAAGCTGGTACGGACAAGACAGCGACCAATGGGAAAGTGTTAAAAAAGGTTATGAAAAGTTATTAAAAAGCTATTCTAATATCGCTCAAGTAGAAATACCTTATGCTCGCCATTTACTGAGGAAAAACCCAGCAAATAATAAAGCTATAGATATTTTAAGTAATTACGGTACTAGCCCTTCTTTTATTAATGAAGTTGAGTTTATTTGGCTTGCAGCTCTTAAGAGTATGGATCTTACTCAAAATACAGTTGAGCAATACCAACGTTACTTCTCTGTGTATCCATTTAGTAGTAAAGGTAAGTTACAATATGAAGATTTCCAACGAGATTTTAAAGTAAGAAAAGCATTACTTGCCGATCCCGCGTATCAGCTTTGGCTCAAAGGCGATCGTTTACTTAATAATAAAAAATTAAAAGAAGCTGAGCCCCTACTATTAAATGCTTTAAAAGGGCGGCCAACCGATAAAGAAATTATGCGCAGCTTAGGGTATTTGTATTTAGCGAAAAGCGACTACAAAAAATCATATTACTATTTTTTTACCGCGCAAAAATATACACCTAACTTTGATGAGCGTGAAGGACTTAAAGAGCTCGCGACAGTTGCGAAGTTTTGGCTGTATATGTCTGAAATGGAAGATGCTATAGAGCAATCTGATTTTAAAACAGCACAATTAAAACTAAATCTAGCTGAGCAATTAAATCATGACCAAGAAGCTTTTCTTTATAACAAAGGCCTATTATTAGTAGCTCAAGGAAATTACACACAAGCAGCTACCGCCTATCAAGCAGCCCTAAAAACCAATCCTTTGTATGAAAATGCCTTACTTGGCTTATTAAATATCGCGCAACTAGATCAAAACCAAAAATCAATTCGCAACTTTTATAATTCATTAAACGCAAAGCAACGAGATTTAATCTACCCCTCATATGCACTAGCTACCAGTAATACTCTAAGGGATAAAGCAAGCCAGTATACTAATGGTGGAGAGCTAGAAAAAGCAGAAGAACTACTTAAGCAAGCTATTGCGCTTTCACCTGAACAACCTTGGTTATATTACGATTTAGCTTTTATATACCAACAAAAAGGCCTGACTCAACAAGCACGTGATTTGTTTAATAATGTATTGTGGCAGTTCCCGCTAAACCCCAAAATTAGATATAGCCATGCTTTATTTTTGCGCTCTATAAATGATTATGAAGGTGCTTTGGATACACTTAAATATATTCCTTTTAAAAATCGAGATACCGACATTATTGCTTTAGAGCAGCAATTGTTGCTTAACGAGTCTCTTACACAAAGCCAGCAATATCTTGATTTAAAAAATAAATCTGTCGCCATCTACCATTTAAGTAACTTAGAAGCGAGAGAGCTAACACCTGAAATGCTAGCTGAGCTTTCTAATAGTTGGTACAAAATTGATGAAAAACGACATGCTCTTAAATTACTTTCAAGTGCCCTTTCATCTGACTCATCTTTGTCGCCTTATTGGCACCTTTTACAAGGCCAGTGGATACTAGAGCAAGGTAAACAAGTTGAAATAGAACGCTGGTTTGAAGATTACGTGTTACCAGAGAGCGCTTCTGAAAACGAAACGGCTCAATATGTGCAGTTACAAAATAACTACCTCAACCAGTTTTATACCGGCAGTGACTTAATTGCTAAGCTCAATCAGCTTGATCAAAAATATAAAGATATTCCAGCAACAACAACTGCCCTTATTAATGCAAACTTAGCGCTAGAACAATATGAAGCAGCCGTTATCTTATATCAGCGAAAAGTACAAAGTAGTCAAACAATTGAGCCTCAAGCACTTCTCGCTATTGCTAATGCATACATAGAACTTGGAGATGACTTTCAAGCAAAAGAAGTTACCCAAAAAGCGATAGCGCAAACCACATCGCAAGAGGGTTATTTACAACGCCAACTCATGTCATCTCTTAATGAGTTTAATTACTCAGGGGATTCACTTTATTTAGCTAAGCAACTTATTGAGAAGTCACCAAACGATCAAGAGTTACGCTATTTAGGTGCTCAAGTAGCCAGTAAGTTTAATGAAACTGAACAAGCACAATCTTGGTATGCACAAACCCTGTCACCTAATCGTACTTTAAACGAAAAAGAGCTTTACGGAGCGCTTTTAAAAATAGATGAAAACGATCAATGGTATGTAAACGGTGCTAAACGTGAGCTAATAAACGAGCAAAACAAAAACCAAGCATACATTGCCATAGGTGTTAACTTTAGTGGACAAACAAGCACCGAAAGTGAAGCAACACTTGGTGCGGGCTTAGTACCAATTGAAGCTTACTTTCCACTTTGGCAAGGCCAAGGTTTTATTAAAGTAGACCCGACTACTATTAGCGCACAAACAACTCGCTTTGATGAGCAGTTCGCTGGTAGTCGCTACGGACAAGGTGCTTTATGTATTTTCACTTGTTCAGTCGATGAAGTGACACCAGAGGAAAGTGGTGTAGATATAGGTATTGGTTGGCAAAACGAAAACTGGCGTGTAGATGTAGGCACTACACCACTTGGCTTTTTAATTGAAGACTTTGTGTGGGGTGTAAATTACGCAGACAGTTTTGGCGACTTTGGATACAGCCTAGAACTTGAAAAGCGCCCAGTTACAAATTCAGTGCTTTCTTATGCGGGCTTAAAAGATGTAAATACAGGTGAAGTTTGGGGGGGCGTACGCTCTACAGGCCTAACAGCTAATGTATCACACGACTTAGGCGGAAAATGGGGTTTTTGGTCAAGCGCCGACTTTACCCTCTATAAAGGCCAAAATGTAAAAGACAACCAACGCTATCGTATGATGGGCGGTACTTATTACCGTGTAATAAGCAATCAAAAGCGTGAATTTATCGTAGGCGCTAGCTTATTACATTGGGCATACAAGTATAATTTAAGTGAAGAAACATGGGGCCATGGTGGTTATTACAGTCCGCAAAACTATGTAGGTCTATCCGTGCCTCTCACTTATGACGCGCGTTGGGGCGATGATTTTGTTTATCGATTAAAAACCGGTGTTTCGTACTCGCAAACAAAAACTCAATCTATTGATTTCTTCCCTAACGATAGCGATTTGCAAATAGCTGCGTATGATAGAGAATCAATAACAGGTGTTGACCCTGTATTTGAAGGTGAAACAAGTTCTGGTGTTTCATATAATCTTGAAGGTAGTTTTGAGTATAGAATAACGCCGAATTGGTTCTTTGGTGGCTACTTAGCCATCGATCGTTCTGACTTTTACGAACCAAACTTTGGTCAACTTTACATACGTTACTATTTTAACCCTGTTTATGGAACGCTTGAGTTCCCAGGTACCCCTATTGTTCCTTATGCTGAGTTCTAACTTGGCATAAGGTGATACACCGCGCAATACTTCCCCTAGCACTAAGGTATATGTATACTTGTGCTCAATTGTAACTAGGATAAGGGTGTGTCTCTTACCTTCTGGTGTTACTACCATATAGCAAATCATTATCTTAGCTACAAATAATAAACTGATGGTCGAGCATTTTAGTATGACTAAATACTAAAATAGCTAAAGCAAAAAATTATAAGGCCATTACAACAATTCTTAAAGTTAGGAAGTAAATATGAGTTCAGCTCCAGATAGTGGTTGGTTTGGCCACCCTAAAGGACTTTCGACATTGTTCTTCACTGAAATGTGGGAACGAATGAGTTATTACGGTATGCGAGCTATGCTCGTATTATTCATGACAGCAAGCTTACAAGAAGAAGGCCTTGCCTTTACTGTTGCATCAGCTGCTGCAATCTATGGTTTGTACACAGGCGCAGTATACTTTTTAGGCTTACCAGGTGGTTGGCTAGCTGATAGATTGTTTGGTGGTCAAAAAGCAGTTTGGTATGGCGGCATAATTATTATGATTGGCCATATTATTTTGGCTATTCCACATGATTATTCTTTCTTCGTTGGGTTAATATTTGTAGCAACAGGTACTGGTTTACTAAAACCAAATATCAGTGCAATGGTAGGCCAATTATATAGCGATGCTGATGAGCGTCGTGATGGCGGTTACGCTATTTATTACATGGGTATTAACATGGGTTCTTTAATAGGTTACTACGTATGTGGTTACTTTATGGAGAACGTAGGCTGGCACTGGGCATTTGGTGCGGCAGCTGTAGGTATGGCCATTGGTTTAGTACAGTACAAACTCACACTTAATAACTTACCAAAGCACAGTGCTTTACCGGCTAATCCATTAGGCTCTAAAGGTACTTCACGTGCATGGGGCGGTATTGCTGCATTTGTAATTGCAGCTGCTGCAGTTACTACGGCTGCAATGACCGGCGCTATTGTTATTAATCCAACTGTAGTTGCAGGTTACACAGCCATTGTATTTACTATTATCTTTTTTGTTTATTTTGGAGTTATTTACTTTACAGGTAATTTAACAGATGCAGAAAAACAAAGAATGTGGGCACTATTTTTAGTATGTATTGCATCTGCATGTTTTTGGTCTGGCTTTGAACAAGCTGGTTCATCATTAAACTTATTTGCTCGCGACTATACTGACCGTCTTATTGGTACTTTTGAAATCCCTACAACGTGGTTTCAATCATTAAACTCACTGTTTATTATTGCTTTATCGCCATTTTTTGCAGCGCTTTGGATTAACTTATCTAAAAGCTTAGTATCACCTAGCTACAGCGTTAAATGTGCAATTGGCTTAATTATCATGGCATCAGGCTTTTTAGTTATGTTTATGGCGGCTCATTACGCAGCTGAAGGCTTAAAAGTTGCGCCTTACTGGCTTGTTACTACGTACTTTTTACATACAGTGGGTGAGCTTTGTTTAAGCCCTGTAGCATTAAGTGCTGTAAGTAAGTTATCGCCTAAACGTTACACTGGCCAAATGATGGGTGTGTTTGTATTAACTTACTCAATCGGTAACATCATCGCAGGTTTACTTGCTGGTAATTTCGATCCGAATAATGTTGATGATATTCCTAACTTATACTTACAAATTGCATTATTTAGCATTGGTGTTGGTGTTGTTTTAGTACTAATGACTTTTAAAGCTAAAGTATGGGAAAAACAAGGTTTAGAAGAGAAAGTCTCTTAATTATTGTTTATTTCAAACGTAGCAATATAACCTAAGACAATTCCTCCATAGCTTCTATGGAGGAATTTTTTATTCAACTTTGCCCTGCCCCCGTTAACTGATATTATATCCTGATTGGTTATTGAATAGACTCAGGGACATCCGTAGATGCAATCGTTAACGATATCACGTGTTATTATATTTATATTTCTTAGCTTTATTCTAACTGCCTGTGGTAGCGGTGATGAAGTGACGGTTAATCCAAACGATCCTGTTGAGCCTGAACCTAGCAAATTAACACTATCAAGCGCTAATGGTTTAGAGGCTACATTAGACGAAGGCAATTTTATATTTAATGCACCTTCCAGTGCTATTTCTAGTGATGTAGAGCTTACCTACGAGAAAACATTATTAGATGAGACGAATATACAACAAAATATAATTTCTGATTTACATGCGCTTACGCCCTCCACGCTTACTCTTGAAAAACCTATTACCATTACAATAAAAATCCCTGATGACTATGCATTAGGCGGACAACTGTTTATCGCAAAACTATCGGGCGCTAATTGGGATACTGTTACAAATTCAATAGTTTTAGATGGATTTGTTAGCGCTCAAGTAACAACACTGGGCACATATGCAATACAAATGCAGCGCAATGAAGCTTTTGCAAATATCGGCCCAACTTGCGACGCTAATGCAACAGAGCAGTCGGTAAGGTTTGTTCACGTTGCAGATTTACATGCTCGCTTTGGCTATGAAGAGCAATATTTCAGCCGGATCAAAGCCTACTACAACCAAGTAGCAAGCCAAACTCCGCACACCTTATTTACAAACGGTGGTGACGACTATGAAAAAGGCACCGTTGCTGAGCAATTATCACAAGGTACCGCGACAGAAGAAGCTATTAAAGCAATGCAGTTTGACCTACGAGTCGTTGGAAATCATGATTATGCTTGGGGCCCTGAAAAATTACTAAGTTATTCCCAAGACGAGAATGCAATTGTACTTGCTAGTAATACTCGTTATGAAGCAGAGCAACTACAAGACTTTGCAGGCGTAGGATTTGCAAAAGTACAAGTAGGATGTATTACACTTGGTGTGTTTGGCATGACCTCAGTGCCATGGAATGAGCTAGATGAACCTATTCAAGATGATCCGATCCCTGATTTTATTAAACAGTTTAAAATGAGCTGGCAATGGCAACAAATCGCACAAAGCATCGTAAACCAATACAGTGATGATGTAGATTACATGATTATGTTGAGCCATTTAGGTGTAGGCCAAGATACTGATATGGCAACAAACGTACCCGGTATCGACTTAGTACTTGGCGGCCATACACACGGTGGGGAAAGCTACACAACCCTTGATAACGGCGCTATTGTTTTACAACCGGACTTTTACGCTAAAGGTATTACGGACTTAACACTTAATTTTAATTTAGCTGATAAATCATCCCCAGTTGTTGATTACAAAACGATTGAAACCGATACAATTGATGGACGCGATGAGGCAACAAAACTAGCTATAGATGAGATAATGGGGCGTTATGCTCCCGATGTAGAAACTGAAATCGCTATTTCTGAAAACTATCCAACTGATGCGCAGCTAGCCGAAATAACCGCCTTAGCCGCAAAACATTCAAGCACAATTAGCGCAGCATTACTTAACCCTGAACTAGTACAAAAGCGCTGGACACCCGGCACACTTACTCAAGAAGACTTCCATAAAGCTTTTTACGTAGAAAGACAGCCATCAAATACGCCAGGGTTTAACTCTATTTATAAAGTAACAGTATCGGGAAGCGACTTAACAACGATGTTTGCAAGTCAACCAGATTGGTTTTTACTTAAACCTGAAGATATACAACCCACTAATAATTACGAAGTTGCACTATTTAAAGGAGCAGCTTTGAATCCTGATTTATTTTTTAATAGTGTTACATTCTCAAACGTAGAACCAATAGCTGAAGCTTGGTGGCTACTTGATAAATATGCACGTGCTAGAACAAGTCAGTGCCTACACCTTGACACTGACACCGAACTTTATTCATGTAACAACTTAGCAAATGTAACCGTATGGAACTTTGACGATACTAACAACCCGTTAGCAGCTGATTTTGGACCTTCGGTACTTAGCTACTTTGATCCAGATGAAACAAATTGGGGCACTGCAGAGACACAATATAGCACCACTACTCAATTAAATATTGATGATTTAAGTGATGGTCCTTCAGGTGTTATGGCGTTTTCTCGCCACGCTCCAACAGAAGGCTTACTTATTGATTTAAACACACCAGCAAATGGTGACTTTGCAAATGAAGGAATGGTGTCTGACTACACCTTGGTAATGGATTTATACTGGCCCGCAGAAGGTAAAGATATTTACCGTGCAATTATGCAAGCCAATACAACTGATTATCTTAATGATGATGCCGATATGTTTATTGATCCAAGCGGCGGCTATGGACAAGCAACTAGCGATAGCGGCTATTTTGGCAATACACAACCTGACTCTTGGCATCGTATAGCTTTTGTATTTTATACAGCACCAACCAACGGGGTGTTTGAAGTCTATATAGATGGAGAACTTGCTGGCGTAAAAGAGGATGGCGAAATCGATAGTCGCTGGGCACTCAATCAATCTGTATTGCTTTTTACAGATAACAATTATGAAACAGTACCAGGGTACTTAAATTCGCTGCTTTATGCAGGACGTGCTATGACCAGAGATGAAATTAAAAGTATGGGCGGCGCACAACAAAAGCTGTCTTTTGAGCAACCGACGCGAGTGCTAAATCAAACCATTGAGCGCCATTACCAAGCAGCTCCAGCAATTAAAACTAACATGTGGATAGAACAACGGAACAAGTTCTTTGGTAACGGCTCTTAAAGTGTAAACAATTACATACAAAAAGGCTTTTACTTATTAATTGTAAGAGGAGGTTTAGCGCAGGTTAAACCTCCTTTTTAGTATTTAAATACAATGATTTAAAAACAAATGCTCCCACTTGAATTTATACCATATAACTCCATTTTACTTAACTGTATTACAAACACGTAACTTTATAATAACCGTCCTATAAAATTTACACATGCACTATATACTAAATAGCGCCCCCCTCTTCCCCAAATTAAAAATCTGGTTGATTATCTACTGCAATATGACAACAACACATAATCGCAGTGCTTAATTGCGGGAGTAATAATAATGAGTGAAGTAAATAACTATTTGGGTTTAGTCGGTATTGAGTTTACCGAGTACGCAACACCTGATGCTGATTATATGGATAAAGTATTTACTGATTTTGGCTTCTCTAAGCTTAAAAAATTCAAAGGTAAAGACATTGTTTATTACAACCAAAACGATATTCACTTTTTACTGAATAACGAGCGTGAAGGTTTTTCTGCAGAATTTGCTAAAAGCCATGGCCCTGCTATTTGTTCAATGGGTTGGCGTGTTGAGAATGCGCAAAAAGCATTTGAAACAGCTGTAGAACGTGGTGCAAAACCAGCGACCGACTCAACGCATAAAAATATGCCTTACCCTGCGATCTATGGTATTGGCGACAGCCTAATTTACTTTATTGAACAATTTGGCGACAAAGGCACTATTTACGAAAGTGATTTTGAAGACTTAGAAACGCAAAATGTTGTAGAAGATAAAGGCTTTATCCGAATCGATCATTTAACCAATAACGTTTATAAAGGCACCATGGAAAAATGGGCTAACTTTTATAAAGACGTATTTGGTTTTACTGAAGTACGCTACTTTGACATTAAAGGTCAAAAAACAGCGCTTATTTCGTATGCACTTAAATCGCCATGCGGCACCTTCTCTATTCCAATAAACGAAGGTAAAGGTAACGATAACAACCAAATTGATGAATACCTTGGTGAGTACAACGGCCCAGGCGTTCAACATTTAGCGTTTTTAACAGATGACTTAGTAAGCTCTCTTGATAAGCTTGATAAATCAACAATTGCCACTTTAGATATTATCCCAGAGTACTACGATACTATTTTTGACCGTGTACCTTGGGTTGCTGAAGATAAAGAAAAAATTCGTGAGCATCAGATACTCGTAGATAGCCAAAGTGAAAATTGTTATTTATTACAAATTTTCTCTAAAAACTTATTTGGTCCAATCTTTATAGAAATGATCCAACGCGTTGATGATGGTGGCTTTGGTGAAGGTAACTTCCAAGCATTATTTGAATCAATCGAACGTGACCAAGAGCGTCGCGGCGTTTTATAGAATATTTGAGTAAATTAAAAGCAGCGAACTTCGCTGCTTTTTGTCGTTTTAATATTTAAAAAGTATGGCGCCAAGTACAAGTATGATTAAATAAACTATACCTTGTCGCCATACAGTAAAATCCAAAGGAAATGTAATGAGCCTAATTAACGAAACCCACGATATTAATTTAACCAGCTGGGTAGAATCAGCTAATGTTGATAATTGCGACTTCCCGATTCAAAACTTACCGTTTGCAGAATTTCGTCGTAAAGGGTCTGATGAGGCCTTTCGTGGTGGTGTTGCAATTGGTGACCAAGTAATCGATTTAGCAAAACTAAGTAAATTAAACGTTTTAACAGGTGACGCTAAAACAGCCGCAGATGCAGCAAGTGAAGCAACCCTAAATACATTTATGGGTTTAGGGGAACAGTATTGGTCAGCACTTCGTTTAGCGCTTTCAAAAGCACTAAGAGCAGGCTCTGAGCACCAACAAGCGCTTATCGATACATTGGTTGCACAGTCTGATATAGAGTATTCTTTGCCTTGTCGTATCGGTGATTACACCGACTTTTACACTTCTATTTATCATGCTACTGCTGTGGGTCGTTTATTTCGCCCTGATAACCCATTACTACCTAACTATAAATGGGTACCTATTGGTTATCATGGTCGCTCTTCATCTATTGACGTATCGGGTCAAACATTTCATCGCCCTAAAGGCCAAACCAAAGCGCCAGACGCAGAAGTGCCATCATTCGGTCCTTGTAAACGCCTTGATTACGAACTAGAGCTGGGTATTTACTTAGGTAAAGGCAATGCACTGGGCGATGCAATCGCTATCGAAAATGCTGAAAACCATGTATTTGGCTTTTGTGTATTTAACGATTGGTCAGCACGTGACTTGCAAGCGTGGGAATATCAACCGCTTGGTCCATTTTTAGCTAAAAACTTTGCCTCAACGGTATCGCCTTGGATTGTAACAACCGAAGCATTAGCGCCTTATAGAACAAGCTGGACACGTGATGAAAACGATCCACAGCCTATGGACTATTTAGAATCAAAAGCGAATCGCGACCAAGGTGCTTTTGATATTCAAATGGATGTTAGAATTCAAACGCAAAAAATGCGTAGCGAAGGCCATAACCCAACGCGCGTATCAACATCTAGCTTTAAGCACTCTTACTGGACTGTGGCACAAATGGTTACTCACCACACAGTAAATGGCTGTAACTTTATGCCAGGTGACATGCTAGGTTCGGGCACTCAGTCGGGTCCAACGCACGAAGAAGCAGGTTCATTACTTGAGCTTTCTCTTGGCGGTAAAGAAAAAATCACGCTAAGTAATGGCGAACAACGCAGCTTTTTAGAAGATGGCGATAACGTTATTATGCGTGGCTGGTGTGAAAAAGAAGGTTATGCACGTATAGGTTTTGGCTCTGTAGAGAGTACTGTACTGCCGGCAAAATAATACGCATATTAAAGAATTTATTAAAAGGGCTGCTTACTAAAAGCAGCCCTTTTTTATTAATTTTTGAACAGTTACAATTTTTTTCTAGCTTTTTTAACTCAAATTGCTATCTTAATTCGGTTAATAGCCAGTGTTTATATGCCATGTCAGTATTTATAAAGTCTTTTTATCATAAATTTTTCCCTGCTCGTCAGCTACTTATTCGTCAAAATGGCGAAGTTAAGCATGTTGTTTTAGCCTCTTGGTTTCAACTTCTTGTAGCGTTGCTTATTTTAGTCACTTTTACTTGGCTGAGTATTTCAAGCTTTCGTGTTTATACACAAACAAATAAAATCTCTGACATAAAACAAAATCAAATAACCGAGCAAACGCTGTGGCAACAAAAAGTCAGTGAGCAACAAGCCCTTCAAGCAACGCAGTTAGAGCAACTTGCAATTCTTGAGCAAAAGCAGGCGCTACTGCAAAGCATGATAGAATCCCTTCCTGCTTCAATTAGCAAAGACGTTATTAAGCTTGATACAGAACTTGATGTACCTATTAATGAAAATGGCAATGAATTTCATGAACCATTAGTCGATGAAAATCAAAAAGGTAAACAAGCACAGTTAATCGCTCCAATTACATTCGCAACAAGAGTGGCCAACTTAAATAATCATTATGAGCAAAGCTTTACCTATTTAGATAACCAAATTAGTGAACGTCACCAAGCCATTTTAGCTATGGTTAAAGGCGCAGGAATTGAGTCTGCGCTTGAGCAACACCTAATATTAAGCGCCCAGACAACTGCACAAGGTGGGCCACTTGATATATTTAACGAAACAAAAATTCCGAGCCACTTTTTAGCCATCGTTGATAAGCTATTAATATTAAATAATTTAGAAAACTTTTTAACTGAGCTACCAAATACCCTGCCTTTAGCTAAAGCTAAATACTATATTTCGAGTAATTTTGGCCTTAGAAAAGATCCCATGAATAGTAATCATGCCTTTCATAAAGGAATTGATTTAGCCGGTTGGCATAAAACCGAAATATTCGCTCCAGCAGACGCTGTAGTGCTTCGTGCCGGTCGTAATGGTGGTTATGGTAACTTTATTGAGCTTGAACATAAAAATGGCTTAGTGACTCGATTTGGACACTTAAATAAAATTAAAGTAAAGAAAGGTCAATCAATCACTAAACATGATGTAATCGGTTTAATGGGCAGCACCGGCCGAAGCACAGGCACGCATTTACACTACGAAGTATTACTTAATGGTAAACAAGTCAATCCTCTAAAAATAACAAAGGCGCTTTCTCGTGTTTGGTAGAAAAAAACAAAAAACAGTTAGCTCTAATTTAAAAAGAGTGAATCACACACCGTCTATTATTTCTGAAGACGTACGCCTTACAGGCACTTTAGTTAGCCAAGGTGAAGTACAGCTTGATGGCCGTATTGATGGTGACATAAAAGTGGAGCATTTAGTTATTGGCTCAGCGGGAGTTGTTGAAGGTATTGTTGAAGCTAAAAGCGTTATTGTTAAAGGTAAAGTTATTGGGTCAATTAATGCCAGTGAAGTAAAAGTACAAAGTGGCGCTCATGTTCATGGCGATGTATTTCACGATACATTGAGTATTGATGCAGGCGCAGTAATTGAAGGCAGTTTAAAGCAACGCTTTGAAAAAGAAGAGCCGGAACTAATTTCGAAAGAACTAAAACCCGCAAAAGAAGTTAAAGCATTATTGAAAGAAGATGGCAGCGACTTATCATTTGTAAATAAACAAGCCGCTGATAAAAGCTAAGTCAAATTAGCTTTACGTAAATTAATTTTTCTCAGTAATGTACATAGTAATATCTGCAGTGAAAACAAGCTCATTGCGGGTATTATACAGTTTAACCGGTACTACTAAGTCTTCTTTATCAATCCACTTATGTGGTAAATCAATTTCAGCGACTGCTCGTACATCTGTATCTACTTTAGCCAAATACCTAACTGTCATCCCTTTTGGGATCCAACGATGCGTTTTAACTGGCACTGTTGCATCAACCATTACACCTGCACACAATTCAGCTAAGTTACACTGCGCAATAGCATGAATAGTTCCAATATGATTATGAACGCTGCGACGATTTTTAACCACCGCACTACAATGGCCCTCTCTCAAATCGAGTACGTAAGGTTTCATCGAACCAAAATATGGCGCTTTAAAGCAAACAGCTTTAGTAAAAAGCCAATTCCCAAAAGGTAGGCGCTTAAATTTATGCCATGTTTGTACAAGTGCAGATTTATTACTCATTATTATTTTCCATCAACAGTTACTTTTTTAAATTAACACATCAGACCAGTTTTAAAAAGTGCATTTATGCTGGCTTTTTCGCTTAATCCAATCAAAAAGTAAGAATGACGACCTATGCAGGGGTCATAAGCCCTTTCTTTTTTATGAGTGCCCACCTAAAATACTCGACAAAAGGAGACTCAATGCAAACACAGCCCGCTAAACCTAATATGACTTTGTTACTTATCTTAGCGTTACTCGTTATATTTTGCCCTATGGCAATCGATATTTACTTACCCGCTTTTCCTACTATTGCAGAACAATTTGCAGTTACTGAACAACAAGTACAGCAAACCGTTGCTATTTTTATGCTAACAGTGGGTTTAGGCCAATTAATTGCAGGTCCTTTAGCTGATAAATTTGGCCGAAAGCCAGTGGCTATAGTGGGCATTAGTTTATATGCAAGCTCTGCATTACTCGCATACTACTCGCCTTCTTTTGAGATATTACTAATAGCACGTGCTTTTCAGGGATTTGGAGCGTGTGCCACATTTGTTGTCGCATTTGCGATAGTGCGTGATAAATATGGCAGTGAACGAAGCGGACAAATGATTACCTACCTTAACGGGATTGTGTGCTTTATTCCGGCAATGGCACCTATTTTAGGGGCTTGGCTTACCGTACAGTTTGGCTGGCGTATGAACTTTATGTTTTTAACCGCGTTTGCTATTTTGGGCCTTATTGTTACCCTATTCTTTTTTAGAGAAACTCGTCCTGCTGATAGTCATTATCAGGGGCATATTTTAGATTTACGTCGCTTTACACCGATTATTAAAACACCGGTATTTTTGTTTAATAGCCTAATTTGTATGGTCTCAATGTCAGCCATATTAGTGTATGTAACGCTCGCACCAGGCTGGCTTATTACACATTTAGGCGGCACCGTAGCCGACTTTACTTTTTGGTTTACGTTAAATGCCGTAATAAGTATTGTCGCAAGTTTTATTTTACCTACCTACATTAAACGAAATAGCCAACGTGCTTTGCGTGTCGGTGTGAGTGTACTGGTTTTCTCAGGCATTTTAATGCTAGCCTTGAGTCATATAGAAACAGCATTTGCGCTTATGCTACCTATCTTAATTGCTGCATTAGGGTTTGCTTTAAGTTTAGGCTCTGCTGCAGGAATGTCTCTGTCTAGCTTTCCTAAACAAGCAGGCACAGCCTCTGCATTACTCGGTGCTATGCAAATGAGTGGCGCAAGTATACTTGTTGTTTTAACCCAATATTTAGGGCTAAGCACACCATGGTTGATTGCTTTTCACTTGTTATTACTAGTTCCGCTTTGGCTTATTTTAATGAGTAAAAAAGCACATACTTTACACCCGGCTAAAAGTACTCAATGATCAATCCTGACTTTCTAGTCTCATTTTTATTAGCCAGTTTTTTAATGGCAGTAGCGCCTGGGCCATCAAATGCATTTTTGATGGCGCAAACATTTGCTAATGGTCGAAGTGCTGGTATGCAAAGTGCTTTTGGTTTTGCATTAGGTGGGGTTGTTCATACGCTATTTGCTGTTGTAGGCCTAAGCGCAGTACTGAAAGCTTCCCCTAGTGCCTATGCCGCAGTGCAATATGCAGGCGCAGCATACTTATGCTATTTAGGGTTTATGATGATTAAAGGCACGCTAAAGCAGCCAGAGCCGACACCTGATGACAAGCAAACCGATAAACCGCATATAAGTACCAGTAAAAAAAGTAATGTCATGTTTCAGGCCATGATGACTGAAGTATTAAACCCTAAAGTAGCATTATTCTTTATTGCATTTATTCCACAATTTGTAGATCCAACGCTTTCATCGGCTACTTTTCAGCTCGCATTTTTTGGCTTACTTTACCCTCTTTTTGCTTTTCCGATTGACTGCACGTATATTTATTTTGGCGACAAAATTGCACAGTTTTTTAGACGTAACCCAAATAGCCAACTTTGGATTGATAGGATCACTGGCATTGTATTTATTGCCCTTGCTATCAATCTATTATTTTAACTAACCTGCACTTTGGTTAAGAGATTTATTCTTCCGAGTTTAGGTTCATCAATAAAAAGAATTAGCATGGAACAAAAAACACAATCTCTTCCCGCACAAAAAAATATTGCTTTAGTGGCACACGATGGTAAAAAAGCAGCACTAAAATTATGGTGTGAAAAGCACAAAGAAATACTAAGTAAGCACACTTTATATGGCACAGGTACTACGGGGCATTTAATTCAAAAAACTACGGGGCTTGATGTAGTTCAGCTTTTAAGTGGTCCTATGGGCGGCGATCAACAACTTGGCGCTAAAATAGCAGAACATGAGATACATGTTTTAATATTTTTTTGGGACCCATTAGCATCACAGCCTCATGACCCTGATGTTAAAGCGCTGCTGCGTTTAGCAGCTGTTTGGAATATTCCGGTGGCGTGTAATGAAGTGAGTGCAGATATGTTATTAAGCTCACCGCTTATGGACGTAGAGCTTGAACGCACATTGCCAGATTACGAAAAATACCTCGCAACCCGACAAATAGATCTTTAAACCTCAATTGTAATCTAGGTTATTTATAAAGCATGCTGGCCCATTTAGTCAGGCCAGCGGTTACACTACCAAAGTGATCCCCGTTAACCATCTTTATATCGCCTAAGTGCTCACTTAAAGCCGCTTTAATCAATGGTGACTGTGCACTACCGCCTGTTAAGTAAATAATGTCTGGCGTGGTCGCAGCGTCGCTGATTGCTTGTTTTGCTAAAGTAACTATTTGGCTAATACTACTCTCAACGGCAACAGCTAAATCGCTTACAGATACATTTTTATTCAGCCCACTATCTAAAAAGCTTAAATCACAATCAAACACACTAGCAGACGAAAGTGCTATTTTAGCCGCTTCACCTTGTTGCACTAACTGATGGCCTTGCTTGTTTTGCTGTAAATGTATTAAGCGCTTATAAAGCTCAGGTGCACTTACATCACGTAATTGTGCGTTTAGCTCTCGGGTATGGCTTTCACTATAAAATTGGCTTTGTAAGTTTACATCGTTAATTTTACACGCTTGCCAAAACGCTTGATTAGGCAAAGGTAGACCTGATTTAAACGTACTGCCTAAACCCAATAACGGCATTAAACCATGAAAGCTCAAAGCAATATCTAAATCGTTTCCGCCAACACGTTTACCACTGTGAGATAAAAAATCGCTATCGCGCTGGCTATTTCCTCTAAAGCTTGGGCCCATTTGTACAAATGAGCAGTCACTTGTACCACCACCAATATCAATAACGAGTACTTTTTGATCCTGAGTTAAATCACTCTCGTAGTCGATACCCGCAGCAAGTGGCTCATATAAAAACTCTACGTCTTTAAAACCAGCACGTTTAGCAGCACGCTCTAAAATACCGACCGCTTGTTGATTTGATTGCTCGCCACCCACAGCTTGAAAGTTTACCGGGCGACCAATTACTGTTTGTGTAAGTGTTTTACCTAAAGAGAGCTCAGCGCGTTGCTTAATTTTTAAGATCATCGCGGTTGCGATATCTTCAAAAAAGTTAATTTGACCTTGCTTTAAACCTGTTGCACCAAAAAATGATTTAGGAGACTTAACAAAATAGCCTTCTTCAGGAAACTGCACGTACTCGCTAATCGCTTCACGACCAATAAATAGGGTTTCATCTGAAGGTTGTAAATCAAGGTCTGACTTAATACGAGGTAAGGTATTTAATAATGCTTGGCGCTGCGTTAAAAAGTCATGCTCATGGGCTGTGCCATGTAAATGCTTAGCAACAAAATCAACAACCAACGCGCTGTGATGAGTGTAAAGTGTAGACGGTAAGTAATGTTTTCCTTGCTCTAGCGGTACTAATTGAACATTACCCTCGCTCATTACACCCATAGCACAATTAGAACTACCGTAATCAAAACCTACAAACATACTTCACCACACATTACCAAAAAGGCCGCGCAATTTAGCACACTTTGTAAAATTTATAAATGTTATAAACTATCTCTGACCCGTAAAAAACTGGCAAAACGCGGTAACCCATTTTTTGTTAAGCCATGAAATCGGTACGTTACAGTACTACCAATCTCCGGTGGTATGGAGCGCTGTGCATCATTAAACCCAGTACCAATAGAAAATACCTGTCCCTGCGCTGTTTTTACCCTTAATGCCCCTAACATACCTTGATATTTACCTTTGCCTGGTAAGTGCGCAATTACAACCGCTTCTGCATCTAAATAAGGTTTTAATTTTAGTAATGCATTACTTCTTCCATTGCTGTGCTTCGCGCTGGCCAAATGAAGCATTACGCCCTCGCCGCCCTGCTTAGTTATGTTCTCAAAATACTCTGTAAGCTGCTCATTATTTGTAAAGCTATATTGAACTACAGCACTAATGTGCGGCGAGTTTAGGCTAGTAATAAGCTCATTATAGTTTTTATAGCGAGTGCTAAAAGGCAGATTTTTATCTGGCATATCAAATACTTTATAAGTAATAGTTTGCCAATCATGATTATTAGGTTTTTTAGTTCTGACTATGCCACTAAGCGCAGAAAAGTGCTCACGTTTAGTCCACAGCTCACCATCAAGCCATACATTTGGCAATGGCGCTGTAAACCAACTTGGCGCATTCATAATATTACCCTTACGAGTGACAAACTGCGTGCCGGTCCAGATAGCTCTTACGCCATCATATTTTTCACTGACTAAATATTTACTTACATCATAATGCTTCGTTTCGTCATATACTTTAGCCAGTAAAACAGACGGTTGTGCTGCACTTATGCATTGCGTAAAAAGTACAATAACAATTAAAAGCAGGTGTTTAATAGTAAACATTGGCGCATCCAAGCACGTAAAAGTTGGCTTAAACTATAGTTGAGATTGCGCCCATTGCCAAAACTCATCTAAGTTGCTCATTTGATAGGTAGCTTGGCTAAAGTCGTGATCTTTAGTATGGCTATTGGCAATGGCTATCACACGTAACAAAGCATTATTAGCAGCTGTTACCCCTGTGTAAGTATCCTCAACAGCAATTGCATTGCCAGGTTGTATATTTATCTGCTCAAGTGCCAGTAAATACGGATCCCCTGCAGGTTTAGGATTAGTTACATCATCTTTTGTAACCACCGTATCAAACAGCTCATAAAACCCTAAGCCTTTCAGTATTGGCATAGCTTCACTTTTAGCACTGCCTGTTACTAGCGCCATTTTTAAGCCACTCGCTTTTACAGCTTTCAATGTTTGCTCTGTAAATGGCATCAGTGGCGGTAAATGTGTTACTACATATTCACCAAATAAACGGTATTTTTCATCTGCTAAAAACTGTGCACTTACCGATAAGTTATGCTCTTGCTTAATTTCGATTGCGGCTTCTAAAGTGGGCCGTCCCGAAAAGCGCTGACAAAAATCATTTTCTAAATAACTAACACCGTAGGGTTTAAGTAATTTACTCCAGCATACAAAGTGCATGCTTTCTGAATCAACTAATGTGCCATCCATATCAAATAATATTGCTTTTAAAGTCATCCTCATTCCTTATTTAACTTGTGCTAAATTTTAACAATAAAAAAGGCGCCTTAAGCACCTTTTATATAAATACAGTTATTGCGTTAAGCCTGCTGGCGGCTCACCCGTTGCTTCCTCACCCGTTTCAACATCAACAAGCTCGTAGCCACGCGTTTTACGTACAACTTTAAGTACTGGTTTATCAAATGCAGTTTTTAAACGCTCAGAGTCATCTTTCAACTCATCTAAGGTTGTTCCAAAAGGGGCTGCGCCAGTTTCTGACCAGTTAGTTACTTTACCATTTAGGTTATATTCTACTTCATGTATTTGATATTGCGCTGCTTCGTCTTTCGTTGCTTCACAAAAAATTACACGGTAATTCCAAAATCCAGCCATCTTTTTATCTCTTTAAATTAATTAACGCTACTTTACCAGCTTTATAAAAACATAAAAGCCTGCACAAGGCAGGCTTTTAAAAATTAATATAATTTAAGGTTATCTCTAGAAGAAGTTAACTTTAAATTCAGCACCAACATAACGCTCTTCGTTAACAATACCTGTATTGTTATTGAAATCTACAGCGCCAATAACTTGTTGCTCGTCAAATAAGTTACGAACAAACGCAGCAACTTCGTATTCGTAATCGCCTTCAGACCATGTGTAACCTGTACGAAGACCTGTTTCAATAAGCTCTTTACCTTCAAACTCTACTGATTCGTAAAGGAACATATTGATTTTACTACGATAAGAAATATCACCGCTTGCGAAGAAATTACCATCGGCAAGTTCTTTAGTGTAGCGAAGCGTAAAGTTAGAGATCCACTCAGGAGCATGCGGTAAGCTATTACCATCAAGTACAGCAAGACCAGAACCATTAATTGGGTCAGTTACAGTACATTGAGCACAAACAGCGACAGCTAAATCGTTATCTTTAATTTCTGTTTTATTGTAGCTTAAGTTAAACGTTGCATTAAACTCATCGCTTAATACCCACTGCGAGTCTAACTCAAAACCATAGCCAGTCGTTTTATCAGCATTAACTAAACGGTTAAAGTTAGCACCACCGCCTACAGCAGTAAGCTGTTGGTCGTCCATCGTGTAGTAAAATACAGTTGCATTTACACGGCCTTGGCCGTCTAGCACGTCTGATTTAATACCTGTCTCGTACGATGTTACCGTTTCTGACTCAGCTGTTGTAACGTCATCACCAAATAAAATACGACCTTGTAAACTAGGTGCGCGGAAGCTGTTTGCTACACGGCCGTACCAGTTAACATCATCGTTTACTTTATAGTTTGCAGATAAATCCCAGCTAACATGGTCGTCACTAACATCACGCTCTACAAGTAATGCACCGCCACCAATTGGGCTAAGTGTACGATCAGCTACAAAATCTTTATCATCATCAGAATAACGAAGGCCCGCTGTTACTTTTAAATCATCTGAAAAAGTATAATCTACAGAACCAAATACAGCCCATGCAGTTGTGTCTTGTTGTTGGCGAACATAACCATTTAAAGCACCAGCATTAGGTGTTGAGAATGTATCGTAGCTGAAGTTTTCAATCGTTAGCTCTTCATCAAAGTAAAATACACCTACTTGATAATTTAAGTCACCATCAAAGTTACTAGATAAACGTAGCTCTTGCGTCAACTGGTCGTGATCTGGAATGCCATCAGCACTTTCTGAAGAGAAAGGGATAAAACCGGGTCCCATGAAATCTGGAATATAAGAAGCACCATAACCGCCGTCGATGTCAGCGCGAGAATAAATTTCAGCACTTTCCCATGCAGAAATAGAAGTGATTGTGTGGTTTTTAAGTTCCCACTCAAGCTTTAAGCTTGCACCTTCCGATTCTACTTGTTGAGTAGAGCGAGATGCCGCATCTTGATAAACAACATCATTTTCGTAGTTATCTACTAGCTCATTAGTACCCGCTTTAATTACATTTGCACGAAAGGCAATTGGTGAGCCATCTAAGTCACGTGTGTGATAGTTTAATAAAGCAGTAAAATCATCGCCTTCATATAAAAACTGAACGCGTGCCGCTTTTTCAGTGTAACCACCTTGCTCATCTTTAGCTTCAAAGCCTGGAGCTTGGTTATCAATGTAATCGTCTTTGTCTTGCCATAATAATGAAACACGAGCAGATAAACGGTCAGTTAAAGCACCACCTACAGC
Source organism: Pseudoalteromonas sp. SR43-3 (assembly GCF_014163875.1). Classification (NCBI taxonomy): domain Bacteria; kingdom Pseudomonadati; phylum Pseudomonadota; class Gammaproteobacteria; order Alteromonadales; family Pseudoalteromonadaceae; genus Pseudoalteromonas; species Pseudoalteromonas sp. SR43-3. The sequence continues at coordinate 57,776 of NZ_JACJEC010000011.1, forward strand.
ACCACTTGTATCTACAGCACCACGGCTACCGTATGAAACAGAGCCATATCCATCAAATTCTTGGCTTGGTTTAACAGTATCAAACTTAACAAGGCCAGCTGGCGTGTTACGGCCAAATAGCGTTCCTTGAGGACCACGTAATACTTCTACGCGTTCAACATCAAATACTGGGAAACCTTTTAAAATTGCATTTTCTTGAACTACTTCATCAACAACAAGTGATACTGGTTGTGATGCATTCAAATCGAAATCGGTATTACCTAAACCACGAACGTAAAAGCGTGGGAATGAACGACCAAATGAAGACTCAATAGATAAACTTGGAATTTTCGCATTTAAAAAGCGAATATCCATACCTGCAGAGCTATATGCATCAAGGTTATCACCTTGTAATGCAGATACTGCTACAGGTACTTCTTGTGCATTTTCTACGCGTTTACGGGCGGTAACTTGAATAACTTCTAGTTGATTGCTTTTTTTAGCCGTTTCTTCTTCAGCGGCGAATGCTGAAATAGATGTGCCAGCAGCAGATAGTAGTGCAGCGTTAATAATTGTCGCTATTGCAGATTTCTTTAATGATTTCATGTCGGGTATTAACCTTTAGTATGCACTCTTGTTCAACGGTTTTTTGTGTTGCGCAATGTATTCATTGCGGGCTCGTACAATTTTTCGCGACTTGCTATATGGCGCGCGGACCTCATCACCGAGAGTACAAAACGGAGTAACAAGGCTGAACGAACAATTAAGATTATACCATTGTGTAATAATTTTACTGCATAAATATGAACATAAATGGAAACTTTTTTGCAACATTTAACTACAAGATTACGTGTTTTTATCAATATTTAGATGCAAAAACCTAATAATGAGGACATATGTCCTTTATTGAAGATCGCGAAGTAAAGTAGGAAAAATGGATTGCTTTACATATTAACCCAAAATAGAAACGTTGTGGTTACTCATAAAAAAGTCACCCGCAAGCGACTTTTTTTATTAGAACTACGACCTTTTAAAAGCAATTTCACCATCTATATGAATATCGCGCTGTGGAAACGCAATCACTACATCATGCTCTTCAAATACAGCATAAATACTAAAACGAATATCACTGCGCACTTTTCTAAGCGTGGTTTCAGACTCGGCGCATACCCAAAAAATAGCATTAAATACAAGCGAGCTATCTGCAAAGTCATCAAATAACACCGATGACTTTGGATTAACCAATATTGCATCATGATCATCAAGCACTTGCTGGATAAGCTTTTTAACCAGTATAACGTCTGAACCATACGCAACGCCGACACTGACCGATGAGCGTGCATTGCCATCTATCAGCGTCCAGTTTGTTACTGTATTTTCGAGCAATTGAGAATTAGGTATAAGCATATGTACGCCGTCATTTCGGCGAATACGTGTAGAACGCGTATTAATAGTTTCAACTACGCCCTTTGCGTTACCTACCTCTAAAAAGTCACCAATGCGAATTGGACGTTCCCACATCAATATCCAACCGCTGATAAAGTTATTAATAATGTTTTGTGCACCAAAACCTACACCAATAGCAATCGCACCGGATACAAAAGCAAATGCCGTAAGCGGGATGCTGAGTACTTCAAGCGATGTAAAAATTAAAATTGCGATACTTAAAATAAAGTAAATGCGAGTAAACAAATGCACTGCATCTTGGCTTATTTTTTTAGCGAGTAATGTTTTTTTAATAAGCTTGCCAATACGTGTGACTACAAACCACATAGCAAACAATATAAGTGGCACTTGAATTACTTTTGCTACCGTAATATTCACATCGTTATAAGTGAATATTACAAAGGCTAAGTATTGATTAATTTGTTCGAGGGTCATAAGTGTTCCCAATATTTTTTTTGATTGTTATTTGTTCACTAAAAATAAGTGTGGTTCAGTTTTCGCTAAGCTTAGCACGTCATAATATAACTAAAACGCGAAGTTAATAAGTTCAATATGAATTTTATAAACAATTTATTAACTCTTTATTGCACCGAGTGCTATATAAATAGTGTACAAGCACTGGAGATCACATATGACACAACTTACTCTAAATCAAAGACTCGCTACTTTGCAGCCGCAGGTAGATTTAAAATTGTTTGAAAGCAGCCTCGATTACCGAAATAAAGTTTTGTGCTTGCTGGCCGAACAAGAGCAAACTCTAGCAACTATTAATAAAGAGTTTGGGCAGCAATCTAATAGCTTTGGCTCAGAGAAAAAATTTGTTTTAGGTTATAACTAACCCCCTCTCAAGCACACAATCGTATAATTAAGTAGCTTTAACGTTTAATTTTAGAGCTACTTTTACCCACCTTAATACTAATTATTAGCTAATTTGCGTTCAAATCCCCCTTAATACCGATAAACTTTATTGTATAAACCCACAAATTTGATAAGTTAACTAGGTTTTTCGACTCGCAAAGCCTATTTCGGCTAATCTTTTTATGGAGTTATTATGCGTAAAACCCTGATCGCCACTACTATTGCTAGTGCCCTAATCCTATCGGCTTGTTCTTCTAACGAACCTCAAGACATGGCAAAAGAGAGCGCAGCACAAGTGCAAGACATGAACGCAAACAATGTTTTATTCAAACCAAGCCCATTACAATACATGGCACCTGAGTTTGATAAGTTTGGTACAAAAGACTACGAAGCCGGCTTTGATGCTGGTATTGCTCAGCATACTGCGCAAATACAAGCTATTGCTAACAACCCAGCTCCTGCAACTTTTAAAAATACATTAGTTGAAATGGAAATGTCTGGCGAGCTACTAAACCGTGTATCAGCTGCTTTTTATAACCTTTCAGGTTTGATTTCTGATGACGAATACCAACGTATAAGTAAAAAAATGGCGCCGGTATTATCTGCTCACTCTGACGACATTTACTTAAATGGTGCATTATTCAAGCGCGTACAAACTATTTACGACAACAAAGACTCGCTTAATGCTGAAGATCAACGCCTTGTGGATTTTTACTATAAGCAATTTGTAAAAGCAGGCGCTAAATTAAATGACGCTGAAAAAGCAAAAATGCGTGAAATCAACTCACAACTTGCAGAGCTTTCTACTGCGTTTTCTCAAAACATTTTAAAATCGTTTAAAGAAGATGTCATTGTCGTTACCGATAAATCTAAACTTGCTGGCCTTTCTGAAGGTGAAATTGCAGGTCTTGCGGCCGCTGCTAAAAAAGCAGGTAAAGACGGCTACATGATCACGCTAGTAAATACGACTCAACAGCCAATTTTATCAAGCCTTGAAAACCGCGACCTTCGTGAGCAAATATTTAAAGCCTCTGCTAACCGTGCAGCAAAAACTAACGGCCCAATTATTATTGAAGAAACCAACCTACGCGCTCAAAAAGCGGAGCTACTAGGGTTTAAAGATTGGGCATCGTATGTAATGACTTCGCGTATGGCACAAACAACTGACAACGTGTACGGCATTTTAGATGACCTAGCACCAAAAGCAGTTGAAAAAGCTAAAATTGAAGCTGCTGCTATTCAAAAAGTAATTAACGATTCAGGTGAAAGCTTTGAGCTTAAACCATGGGATTGGGCTTTTTACGCAGAAAAAGTACGTGCTGAAAAGTACGACTTAGATCCTGCCCTTGTTAAGCCTTACTTTGAAATGGATTCTGTAATTCACGATGGTTTATTCTTTGCAATGAACAAGCTATATGGTATTACATTTAAAGAGCGTAAAGACTTACCGGTTTATCATGAAGATGTTACAGCCTACGAAGTATTTAACGCTGACGGCAGCGCCATCGGTTTATTTTACTTAGACCCATACGCACGTGAAGGTAAGCGTGGCGGTGCATGGATGAGCGCTTACGTAAGTCAAAGCGGCTTAAAAGGCACTAAACCTGTAATTTACAATGCCCAAAACATTCCAAAACCTGCTGAAGGCGAGCCAACGTTAATGACGTTTGACGAAGTGTCAACTATGTTCCATGAGTTTGGTCATGCGGCGCACGGTTTATTCTCTGACGTTAAATACCCAAGCTTAGCGGGTACTGCTACAGCGCGTGACTTTGTTGAGTTTCCGTCGCAAGCGAATGAAGATTGGATGATTGAACCTACGGTACTTGCTAACTACGCCAAACACTACAAAACAGGTGAGCCAATTCCACAAGCTTTACTTGATAAAGTACTTGCATCGCAAAAATTCAACCAAGGTTTTGGTACCACTGAATATTTAGCAGCTGCTTTACTTGATATGGAATGGCACTCGTTTGGCTCAGATAAAAAAATTACTGATGTTCAAAAGTTTGAAAGCGATGCGCTAAAAGCACACGGTATTGATTACTACCCTGTACCACCGCGTTATAAATCAAACTACTTTAGCCATACATTTGCCGGTGGTTACTCTGCGGGTTACTACGCATACCTTTGGACTGAAGTATTTGCAGCCGATGCCTTTGCACACATGGAAAACAACGGCGGCTTAACACGTAAAAATGGTGATAAGTTCCGTAAAGAAATCCTATCTAAAGGTAACAGCCGCGACTTAATGCAAAGCTACATTGAGTTTAGAGGTCAAAAACCAACTACCGACGCATTACTTAAGCGCCGTGGTTTAGTTGAGTAAATAACTTAATTTATTAAGCTCACTTTTATAAAAGCCCGCTTGCGGGCTTTTATTGTTTATACCCTCACATATAACAGATAAACTTAGCTCAATATTTATTAAAAGATGATGGTTATGCAGTACTTATTTGCAGTCACTTTGCTTTGGGCGTTTTCGTTTAGTTTAATTGGTGTGTATTTAGCAGGCCAAGTTGACGCTTGGTTTAGCGTATTAATACGCATAGCACTGGCAACACTGATTTTTTTACCTTTTTTAAAGCTCAAACAAACGCCTAAACCTTTAGCCTTAAAGCTTATGCTGATTGGCGCTATACAACTTGGTGTTATGTATAGCTTTTACTACCACTCATTTTTATTTTTAACCGTTCCCGAAGTGCTGCTATTTACTGTAATGACTCCTTTGTACATTACCCTGCTAAATGATGTATTGAACAGACGCTTTAACCCACGCTTTTTTATAGTCGCACTTATTGCTGTAATCGGTGCAATTACTATTCGTTACGAAAACCTAAATAGCGATTTCATAATCGGCTTATTAATCGTTCAAGGGGCGAATATAAGTTTTGCTGTAGGCCAAGTTACCTACAAACGCTTAATGAATAACAATCAGCTTGATGACAAAGCCGTATTTGGATGGTTTTTTATAGGCGCACTTATTATTGCCACAATTTGCTATGCATTATTTGGTAACTCAAACAAATTACCAACCACTTTCACACAGTGGGGCATACTAATTTATTTAGGGTTGGTTGCATCAGGACTTGGTTACTTTATGTGGAATAAAGGCGCAACCCTTGTCAACGTAGGTGCTTTGGCAGTTATGAATAACTTGCTTATCCCAGCTGGGATTATAATTAACGTGCTGATCTGGAACCGAGATGCCGATATAGTTCGGTTAAGTATTGGGGCTGCTATAATGTTAGGTGCATTATTGGTCAATCAAATGCTTAATAAAAAAGTAAATTAATAAGCTTGTAGCAAAATTGTCATTAATAATCATTAAGGTAGTACAAATTTTACTTTTTAAGGATAAACAATGAAACGTATTACCTTACTTACAAGCTGTATATTGTTAGCCACACTTGCAGGCTGCGACGATGATGTAGAAATAGTAGAAAAAGAAGTGGTTGTTACCAACACCGAAGTGGAAATTGTTGAAGTACCTACGCCCATTGTTGTAGAGGTTGCTGAAGGAGTAAATATTCAGCTAGGGGCTCGCCCTGACTATTTAATTAACGATATGGCTCAAAGCACACTAAAAACAAAATTAGAGTCATGCAGCGAAGGTCCTTTTTACCGCACCGATTTTTCTATTGGTCATCGCGGTGCATCAATGCAATACCCAGAACATACTAAAGAAGCCTACATTGCGGCAGCGAGAATGGGCGCTGGCATTGTTGAATGCGATGTTACATTTACAAACGACAAAGAGCTTGTTTGTCGCCACTCTCAATGCGATTTACATACCACAACTAATATTTTAGCTATTCCTGAACTTGCAGCTAAATGCAGTGTGCCATTTACACCAGCCGACCCTGCTAATGGTATTGCCGCATCAGCTAAATGTTGTACCAGCGATATAAGCTTAGCGGAGTTTTTAACCCTTGAAGGTAAAATGGATGGTGCAAACACTAATGCAACGACCGTTGCCGATTACATGGATGGCACACCAAGTTGGCGCACTGATTTATATGCCACCAACGGCACATTGATGACCCATAAACAAAGCATTGCACTGTTTAATGAGCTAGGTGTAAAAATGACACCAGAGCTAAAATCGCCACAAGTAAGTATGCCATTTGATGGAATGACGCAAGAACAATATGCGCAAAAAATGCTAGACGAGTACACGCAAATGGGTGTGCCAGCCTCAAAAGTTTATCCGCAATCATTTAACCTTGAAGACGTAAAATACTGGATTAACAATAACCCTGACTTTGCAGATAAAAGCGTTTACCTAGATGGACGTGACAGTGAAGCCGGATTTGATCCAAGTAACCCACAAACATGGCAACCGGGTATGGATGAGTTAGTGGCTGATGGGGTGAAAATTTTAGCTCCTCCAATTTGGATGATGCTAACAATAGATAGCGAAAGTAATATTGTGCCATCGCAATACGCTATTGACGCAAAAGCAGCAGGTTTAAAGCTTATTGCATGGAGCCTTGAGCGCTCGGGCCCGCTTAATGAAGGTGGAGGTTATTACTATCAATCAATTGCTGATGTTATAGATAACGATGGCGACATGATGACAGTAGTCGACGTACTCGCAAAGGACGTGGGGGTAATGGGTATTTTTTCAGATTGGCCGGCTACGGTAAGTTACTACGCCAGTTGTAATAAAATGCCTGCAAGTATTTAATACCAATCTGCTTATATATGGGGTCTGTTTAACGTTAAGAAAATTACGCTAGAACTAGGCAAAAATTTTTTTATCTAGTTGTTCTAAATAAAAAATTTTTAACGACGTTGTAGTGAAATTTAATTCGTTAAATTGATCAAAGATTTATGCAGGTTGGTATAAATACTCAACGACAAAAGTCGTATATTTTATCGCGCTCAGTTACCATATCAGCATATATAATTTTATTTTACTGAGCGCTTTTTATGATAATCCAACAACATAATGCTGACTTGCCAACACCGACAGGTTTAATGCGAACAACTGTATATCGCCCTCAAGCGCAAGGACAGTTCCCTGCTATCATTTTTTATTCTGAAATATTTCAGCAAACTGCCCCCATCGCACGCAGCGCAGCTATTTTAGCAAGCCATGGCTTTGTAGTGTTAGTGCCTGAAGTGTTTCATGAGTTAAACCCTATAGGCACTGTGCTTGCTTATGATGATACAGGTAAAGACAAAGGCAATGCCGACAAGTGGGCAAAGCCACTTGAGCACCACGACAGTGACACACAAACTATGATCGACTTCATTAGATTACAAAGCTATTGCACAGGCTCCGTCGGCGCAATGGGCGTATGTATTGGCGGTCACTTAGCTTACAGAGCGGCACTGAATCCTGAAATTAATGCGGCTTTTTGTTTATACGCAACTGATATTCACAGCGACACATTGCCTGCGCAACCTGGAAATAACTCATTCGAGCGTATGGCTGATATACAAGGCGAAATTCACTTTATATGGGGCAAACAAGACCCGCATGTGCCAAAAGAAGGCCGCGCTAAAATATACCAGCAATGCGTAAGCACAGGCATCAATTACCAGTGGCAGGAAGTTAACGCACAGCATGCCTTTATGCGTGATGAAGGTGAGCGATACGATGCAGCCCTTGCGATAAATATGTATCAACAAGCGGTGGCATTATTTAGCCGAACTTTATAAATGCTGTAAAAACTACTCATTAAGTACTTTTCAGCATACCTAAAGCGGTATGCTGTTTTACAAAGTATGCTTTTAAGTAATCAATAAACAATCGTAGCTTTTTAGAGCCCGCAGCCCCTGGCGGAAATACCCCGTAAAGCTCAATATCTTTGCTTTTATAATCATCTAATATTATTTCAAGCAGTCCAGCTTGCACTTTTGGCCACGCATCGTAAAGCGGAATACGCCCAATGCCATGCCCTGCTTCAACAAAAGCAGTACGAGCAGCGGCATTATTGGTGCTTAAGGCGCCTTGCATTGTAATATCGTGTTTTTTGCCATCTTTTTGAAGTGTTAATGTTTTACTGCCCAATTGATAAACGACCCATTGGTGCTCTGCTAGCTCTAAAGGCGTTTTAGGTTTACCAAAATGTGCAAAGTATTCAGGCGCGCCACAAATACAAGTGCTCATTGTAGTCAGCTTGGTTGCCTGCAAGTTGGAGTCACTCAGTGCCACGCCCCTAATTGCAAAATCAAACCCATTTTTAATAATATCAACCACATCGTCAGTAAGCTGTAAGTCTATTTGAATTTTAGGGTATTGGCGCTTAAACGTATTTATTGCAGGCACAATTAACTGCATTCCCACATTTACTGGGCAACTAATTTTAAGTAAACCTTGTGGCTCGCTCTTTATATTTTCTATTTGCTGATTAGCCGCATTAGCTTGTTCGGTAATTATTCTACAACGCTCATAATAAGCTATGCCTGCTTCAGTGAGCGCCATGGTACGGGTTGAGCGATTTAGTAAAGTAACTTCAAGCTGCGTTTCTAATTTTTTTAAATGATAACTTGCAACTGCTCGCGTAAGCCCTAGCTGTTTGGCAGCAGCGGTTAAGCTGCCCTGCTCTACAATTTGTGCAAATACAACCATGCTCTTTAACTGCTCAAACGACACTTTCATAAATGCTCCGTAGTGTGTTTTAAATTCAACCTTTTTATTGTATCAATTATTAAACCAATAAAGTTAAATTTATCATCGTTGTTTAAAGCAGTGTTAGTGCATATAGTAATTTGTAAGCAAGATAAACTAATTCAAATCATCAGAAGGAATATATTCAATGTCTAAAAAAGTACTTATGGTTCTTACATCTCACGCAGAACTTGGTAACACTGGCGAAAAAACAGGTTTTTGGGTAGAAGAATTTGCAGCCCCTTATTACGCCTTCGTTGATGCAGGCGTTGAAGTAACATTAGCGTCTCCAGCTGGCGGCCAACCACCCATTGATCCGACAAGTACACTTGCCGATTTTCAAACAGATGCAACAAAACGTTACGACGCCGATAGCGCGGCGCAAACATTAATGGCAAACACTAAAGTGTTGAGTGAAGTAAAATCTAGCGATTTTGACGCTGTATTTTACCCAGGCGGTCACGGTCCATTATGGGACTTGGTTGACAACACAGATTCAATCTCTCTTATCGAAAGCTTTGTAAAAGAGCAAAAACCTGTTGCTGCGGTATGTCATGCAAGTGCTGCATTTTTAAATGTTAAAGATGCCGATGGCAATGCACTAGTAGCGGGTAAAAAAGTAACTGGTTTTACTAACTCTGAAGAAGCTGCAGTGCAACTTACCGATATCGTGCCATTTTTAGTTGAAGACGAGCTAATTAAAAAAGGTGGCGATTATCAAAAAACTGACGACTGGGGTGTATTAGCACTAGAAGACGGTTTAGTAATTACCGGCCAAAACCCAGCAAGCTCTGAACTTGCTGCAAAAAAACTATTAACTAAATTAGGTTAATAGTGAGTAATAATTAAAATTAAGCACAGCATTTAATGCTGTGCTTTTTTAATTGCTTTTCATTAGCAAATACAATTCCTATACTGGCAACTCTTAAAGTCAATTAGGGCGATTATATGGCAACCAAGCCAACCACACTGTCATTACTAACAAGTACCCGTTTCGCAATATTTAGTATTGTTGTTATTTGCTTCGTACTACAGGTGATCAATAGTCTACCTGGCATAAATATTAATGGTTTAGGCATATATCCACGCAGTACCCAAGGATTAATTGGCATACTATGCGCACCTTTTTTACATGGTAGCTGGTGGCACTTTGCCAGTAATATGATTCCATTTGTAGTATTAAGTTGGCTAATTTGCCAGTACAGCGTAAAACGTTTTTATAACGTATTTATTTTTACAGCTCTAGTCGGTGGGCTCTTAGTTTGGGCATTTGGGCGCAGTAACATACATGTTGGTTTAAGCGGTGTTATATATGGTTTATGGGGCTTTATTCTATGCTACGGCTTAGTAAGACGCTCATTAAAATCAATTATAATTGCAGTTGTAGTAGCTATACTTTATAGCGGTTTTATATGGGGTGTTTTACCTCAGCGCTATCATGTATCGTTTGAAAGCCATTTATTTGGAGCGCTAAGCGGGTTGTTTTTAGGTTATAGATTAGCAAAAGCCGATAAATTAAAAGGTCGGTAAATTAAAAGGTCGGTAAATTAAATATTTAGGGCCTTTAATTAATTTTTTATGGCCACATTTATGAGTAAGTATTAAACATTTCCATTTAACATTGAGGTTATTTATGAGCGATCAAAACGAATACACGCCACCAAAAGTATGGACGTGGGAAAGTGAAAGTGGCGGTAAATTTGCCAGCATTAACCGCCCAATTGCAGGCGCGACTCATGACAAAACTCTACCTATTGGCGAGCACGCATTTCAGCTTTATTCTCTTGCTACGCCAAATGGCCAAAAAGCTACAATCATGTTTGAAGAGCTTTTACAGCTTGGTTGCACCGATGCAGACTATGACGCATATTTAATAAACATAGGTGATGGCGATCAGTTTGGATCTGACTTTGTTGATATTAATCCAAACTCAAAAATCCCAGCGCTAATGGATCATTCAACTACCCCACCTACTCGCGTTTTTGAATCAGGTTCTATTTTACAGTATTTGGCTGAAAAATTTGATGTACTCATCCCTAAGGATTTAAAAGCTAAAACGCAGTGTCGTAACTGGCTATTTTGGCAAATGGGCTCAGCGCCATACTTAGGTGGTGGGTTTGGTCACTTTTATAGTTACGCACCAAGTAAAATGCAATACCCTATTGATCGTTTTACTATGGAAACTAAACGCCAACTTGACGTGTTAAATCGTCATTTAAGCGAAAATGAATACATGGCGGGTGATGAATACTCAATTGCCGATATTGCAATTTGGCCCTGGTATGGCTCGCTTGTTTTAGGCGACTTATATGACGCAGCTGAATTTTTAGATGTTGCCTCATACACTCATGTTGTTCGTTGGGCAAAACAAGTTGCTGATCGCCCTGCTGTAAAGCGCGGCCGCCGCGTAAATCGCACATGGGGCCCTGAAGAAGATCAAATGGCAGAGCGCCATAACGATAGTGATTTCGAAGGCTAAATCTACTAAACAGCAAGTAAAGTCGTTAACACTTTAACCTGCTTAATAATTTTAAGGCTCATAATGATTATTTATTATGAGCCTTTTTACTGTACTAGCTTTTTTTTTTGCTTTCATAAACTATATTTATTCCTATACTCAGGATTAGAGCCTAACTAATCGATGTTTAATACGCTTTTGTTCATCTGGAATATTTGCAGTATTTCTTGAACGTTTCTCCATCGCTAGTTGGAGTGACTTTTGTATAAGGTTTTACTTAGTGCCATATAAAAATCTAAATAGTGAAGAACGCAGAGAATCCGTTAAAATTTTATACTCTAATGCCATCTCTGGCATTACCATTTCGATTGTAGTCAGTTTTATATTAGTGTTTGCTTTTGATTTAAATAACCAGAAAATATCCTACGAAAAAAGTATTTGGCTAAGCATTATGGTTGTCTTATTAGCAGCTCGCGCTATTGATGTAATATGGTTTTATAAAACCAAAAAGGATAGCCCGCTATTTAATGCTGACACATACTCAAAAAGATTTTCAACCGGGTGTATTTTAACTGCGCTATCGTGGTGTGGGTATGCACTTTGGTTTCATAGCACCTCATCAGCAATAGAGACGACAACCACGATTGCTATTTTATCTGCCTTTGCAGGAGGCTCTGCAAATCTGCTTTCAGGAAGTCGAGTAACCGCTGTACTCTATAGCATTATTTTACTGGCGCCCTACTCTTTTTTATTAACCTTTTCTAACGAAAACTACAACTCTGTCCTCGGTATTTTAGGCCTAGCATTTACTGCTATTATGGTAGCTTCATCGTACAAATCAGCCACATTTACACACAGCGCAATCAAGCTCAAAAACCAAAACAGAGAGCTGCTTAATGAAATGGAAAACAAGGTTGAGCAACGCACAGAAGAAATTTACCACCTGTCTAATACCGATCCACTTACAAATCTATTAAACCGAACCGCATTTTTAAAAAATGCAAACAGACAACTAGCAGACAACCCTCAAGAACCCTTTGCTTTATTATTTGTAGATTTAGATGGGTTTAAACAAATAAATGATTCGTTGGGTCATAAAGTAGGCGATAAAGTATTAAAAGAAATAGCACGAAGAATTAGTAATGTATGCAATCAACAGCTATTTAAATGCCGATGGGGCGGGGATGAGTTTTTAATTTTAGCAACGTATCAAAAACAAGCTGAGCTTATCGAGTTTGCAGATAAAGTACTACAAAGCATTGGTGCCGAGCATGAAACATATAAATATCAAAAATGGGTATCTGCAACTATTGGTATTGCCATGTATCCTGAGCACGGGAGTGATTTTAATACTTTAATTCGCTCTGCTGATACTGCAATGTATCACCAAAAACGCATCGCGAAAGGTAATATCAATATTTATAACGATTCACTCAAATTAATACAAGAAAGGGAGTATCTTTTGAGTCAACGCCTAGCCAGTGCCATAGAAGAAAATAGTTTAAGGCTAGTATTTCAACCAATTGTTGATAGCAAAACCTCAAAAGTAACCTCTTTTGAATCATTATTACGCTGGCAACTAGATGGTGAAAATATTTTCCCTGATGAATTTATAGCTATTGCCGAGCAATACGGTTTAATAACCGAGTTAGGTATTTGGGTAATAGAACAGGCATGTATACAAGCAACAAAATTAAGTCACTTACAACCACAAATTGCTATAAGCGTAAACGTATCGGTTATTCAGCTACAAGATCCTGATTTTGTATCTAAGGTATTAAAAATAGTAAATCGCCACCTGGTAGAACCTAAAAACCTACACATAGAAATTACTGAGTCAGTATTTGCCGAGGATAAACTCACATTTTTGACAGCCGTTAAAGCACTACAAAAACAAGGCTTTTGTATTTCAATTGATGATTTTGGTACAGGCTACTCATCACTATCAAGCATGCTTGATATTGGTGTCGATATAGTAAAAATAGACAGAAGCTTTATTCAAAATATGGATAAAAGAGGGTTAAGTATTATTCATGCAATTGTACAAATGGCCTCTACTTTAGATTTTATTGTTGTTGCAGAAGGCGTTGAAACTATTGAGCAAGCAAACACACTCACTAAAATTGGTGTATCTCACCTACAAGGTTATTACTTTTCAAAACCGATGGAAGTAGGTTTTGTAGATGCTTATTTAAATGAGCAAAATAAGCGATGTAGTTAATAACCAAACACTTCTAAAAGCGCTTAGCTACCATATGAGTTATGCGCTACCTTTCTTATTAGGGCCTGTTTATTTTTTGAGGTTGAATTTGCAGTAGACTGTTTGGTATTTAAGCAAGGCAGAGCCTATGAAGTGTGGTTATTAACCATACATAGTTGATAACGTAGTATTAATGCCAAACATGCGCTGCCCAAAGGTTCTGCCAAGGGAGATAGACTCTTTGTTACTAGGTTACAAACCTCGCGCCGCGATTAAATCGTCCTTGGATTGAACAAATTTCAATCCTTAAAGGTCAGCAGGCCCTCCCTAAAACATAATCTTACAATTACTTACACCCAGTACATAGTAATTAGCGTAGGCTAAATATAATCCAACTTACATATGTATATTACGTTTAAACGAAAAAGCCCCAGCGCTGGATAGTACGTAAAATTATGCGCTGACGCTGCTTAAATAATAAAAACTTTAACGATACAACTAAATATAAAAAAGGAATTTGCATGATAAAACCACTTTGCTATTCACTCATCACTTTACTTACCCCCATAAGCGTTATAGCTCAAACAATGGCAATAAAAACAACGGATGAATTAGTATCAACCGATTCAGAGATTTTATTTGCATATAATAAAGAATCAAAACAATTAGAAGCCATCAATTTACTTACATCACTTAGTAGTGAACTTGCTTTACCAAAAAACGCCATCGGGTTTGATGTGGCAACACTTGCTAACATCACCGATAAACAAGCACTCGTACTAACAAGTGATGGCGTATATAAAGCCCAAGCAGGTAAACCAACATTGTTGTTTAATTATGAGTCGGTTCTAAATCAATTAAAAATAGATAAATTTGAAAAAGTAGACTTTGTTTTCGATGCTAACAACGACGGTCTAAGCGATATTTTTATCCCTGGATTAGCAAGCAGTACTTTATACATTCAAAATAAAGATGGCAGCTTTAAGCCTAACAAATTTAAACAAACGCCTAAGTATGAAGGCCGCTTTTCAGGAAAAGGGCTTTCTTTAGAAGTTAATATTAACAATAAACCTGTCGTTATCGATTTTAACCACGACGGATTAAACGACCTGGTTTTTTCAAATGACTTTGGAGCAGATGTACTACTTGCTAATTCAGAGGGCTTTGAGAAAAAGCTCACCTCAATTGATTTTAGCATTGAGCTCGGCGAGCTAAGCAATGGCGAGACTCGCAAAATAAAGCAAATTATTGATATTAATAACGACGGATTTCTAGATTTTACAACCAGACAGTTTAAGCCAACACAAGGTATGGATTCGTTAGATATAAAAATAGCACATACTTTGTACCTAGGGAGTGCTAAAGGTTTTGCTAATACGCCCATTACCTTATTTGAAACACAGGGCCCTAGTGAGTTATTGCTCAAAACTGATTTTAATAATGATGGCTTAATTGATTTACAAAAAATGGACTTAGATATTGGCTTAGGTACTATCGCCTCTATGGCATTAGGCGGTGGCAGTACTGATGTAGATGTAGAAATGAATCTTTATAAGCAGCAACCCGACGGCTCATTTGCCAATAAATCGAGTATTGAACTTGATTTAGAAATGGAAGTGGGGATGAATGGCGATGAATCAGAACCGGCTCTCTATTTAGGTGACATTAACGGCGATAGCTATATTGATGCGGTATACAAATACAGTAAAAAAACGCTGTATATTTATTATGGAGAGCAAGACTCACTGCTAAATGATAAACGCAAAAAATTAAAGCTAACGCTGCCTAAAAATAATAAAGATATTCTTCTGGTAGATATAAACCAAGACGGTAAAAAAGATTTTGTATTTAAATTTACCGAAGAAGATGGCACCAGCAAAATAGAAACACGATTAAATTAAGCCAATAAAAAAGCCCAACAGAATTAACCGTTGGGCTTTGGACTTAAGACTTTCGAGTAACAGTCAGCTTTACTCTAAGTAATAACACCTAAGCAGTTACATTTAGCAGTGAATCGCCTTCACTTAAACCAAACTTCTCTTGCACTGATGCAAGGATTGATTCTTTATCTTCATCAGACAACTGGTTTGAATACTCAGTTAAGAGCTCATCTAAGTAGCTCACTACCTCGTCTGTATCGACTGATTCTAATGAGTTTTGTGGCGGTGGCGGCGGTCTTTGACCTTCTGCTCTTCCTGCATCACCAATGCTTTTAGCATCAAACTCGAGTTCGCCCATTAAATCAGCAAGCTCTTTTGTTGGTTCAATACCTTGTTCTTTAAATGCAGCTTGAATACTTTGCGCATCGTCGCTAGTTAAGTTTTCTGCATCAAACTGTGCAAGCGTTTCTTTAACAAAATCACTTTGCTCTGTTGTTAATTTTGCAGCTTGACTACTTTGTTGCGGCACAAAACTCACAGAGCTGCTGCCAATATTATTAATCATTTTAGTATCCTTTCAACGTTCACGACGAGGTGGTTTATGATCGCTAAGCTCTTGTTCAGTAATTTCGCCATTACCATCGGCATCTATAGAATCAAAAATTGTTTGTGCATCACCGTGCGGCGGTTTTTTAGCACTAAACTCTTCAAAGCTAATTACGCCATCACCATCAGTATCAATAGTTGAAAAGTCAGGTTTTTCAGGAGGATTGTCACCGCCTCGAGCAGCTACATTAGCTGAAAAAGCAATAGATAATATTGCCACAGTGGCAAGAGTTGAAAAATGCTTCATAGTAATAACCTCGTATTTAAGAATTAAACTAAGATTACGCTTTAAAAACGCAAACAATGTGCAAATAATGAGGAAGTAATAAATTATTTTTAATAAAAACTGATGATTCAAAAAAAGTTCTGGTTGATTGCTTTGCAATCAATATATAAGCTAATAAAATAATACGATTAATTACTCTCTGGCAGTAGTGTTACTGCCCTTAATTCTCAAAGCTGATATACTGCTTGAGCCAATTAAACAAACAAATACAGAGCACTTTCATAAATAATGATTAATAACCAACCCTACTTAGCAGGCAATCTGTGAAAATACCTAAACGCCTACAACCTCTTGTTGATGATGGCCTTATTGACGAAGTAATAAGCCGACTAATGAGCGGTAAAGAAGCCGATGTATTTATTGTGCGTTGTGGTGAACATATTCGCTGTGCGAAAGTGTATAAAGATGCGGTTAAACGTAGTTTTAAAAAAGCGGCACAATATCAAGAAGGCCGAAAAGTACGTGGTGGACGCCAAGCGCGTGCAATGGGTAAACGCTCTAGCTATGGCCGCCAATTAGAAGAAGAAATTTGGCAAAATGCCGAAGTTGATGCGTTATCTCGTTTAGCTAGCGTGGGTGTACGCGTTCCTGATACTTACTTTTGTATTGATGGCGTGCTGCTTATGGAGCTCGTCTCTGATGAAGATGGTAACGTAGCCCCTCAACTAGGACATGTCGTTTTTAGTGAAGAGCAAGCGATTGAGCAGTATAAACTCATGATACATTACATTAAGCTTATGCTTTGCGCTGGTATAATACACGGTGATTTATCTGAGTTTAATGTACTTGTAGATAATAACGGCCCTGTAATTATAGATTTACCGCAAGCCGTTAACGCTTCAGCTAATAACAGTGCACAAGCTATGTTTGCACGCGATGTAAATAACATACGCCGCTACTATGGTGAATTTGCGCCAAGCATACTAAAAACTCAATACGCTAAAGAAATGTGGGCACTATTTGAAGAGGCCAATTTAACGCCTAATTCAACGCTTACAGGTGAATTTGAAGACAGCGACGAACTTGCTGATGTAGATTCTATTCTTGATGAAATTCAAGCTGCCGAATACGAAGAGTTTGACCGTTTAGAGCGAATTAAAAATGCTGACGACGATGAGTAACTCATCGTCATAGCTCATTCCACCTTACTGTGGATGCACAAACCGGTAGCCAACACCATAAACAGACTGGATAACACTTTCAGTTTGTGTCACTTCATCTAGTTTTTTACGCAACTTTTTAATATGGCTATCAATAGTACGGTGGCTCACAATACGCTGATCGGCGTACATAGTGTCCATTAAGCTATCGCGCGAATAAATACGATTTGGGTTGTTAAACAAAGGTTTAAATAGTTGAAATTCAAAGTTCGTCAATTCTATACTGTTTGATTTAAATTTTACGCTGTAGCTGCTTTCGTCAAGCTTCATTGTTGACTCTGTAACGTCACTTGCGTTATTTAATCGCCTTAAAATAGCTTTTACACGTGCCACCAGCTCAGCATAACTAAACGGCTTACAAATATAATCATCTGCACCTAATTCCAGCCCAAGCAGCCTATCTATTTCTTCTACTTTTGCCGATACCATAATAATAGGCACGTTTGAAAAGCGCCTAATTGCTTTACACAGTTCAATACCACTTTGCCCTGGTAACATTATGTCTAGCAAGATTACACTCGGCCTGTTAATTTCAAGCCAAGGTAATACTTCATTCCCGTGATGTATTTGATGAGTAATAAAGTGATGGCTGCTTAAAAAGTCACTCATTAAGTTAGCTAGCTTTACTTCATCTTCCACAATTAGTATTTGTTCACTCATAGGCATCTCTGTAAGTAACCTTAACTTTATTTTATAAGCTAAATAGTTGGCAATCTAATAATAATAGCAAGGCCGCCTAAGCTGGCTTTTTCTGCAGCTATTTCACCTTTATGACCTTTAACTATATGCTGGCAAATAGATAAACCTAAGCCAGAACCGCCCTCTTGGCGATTACGCGAACTATCTACTCGGTATAAATATTCAAATAAATGCGATAAATGCGACTGCTCTACACCGACACCATTATCTTCGATTATAAGCTCTAAATAAGTTTGCCCTTTAATGCTTATATTATTAGCCGTTAAAGAAATAGTTGTACATTGTGCATAATGTACTGCGTTCATTAAAATATTATCGAGTAGCTGCAAAAGGCGTGTTTTATCTGCTTGTACAGTTATGTGTTTAGCGCTATTTAGTAGGTATATTTTTATATTATGTTGTTCAAGCAAAACCTGATACTTTTGCTCAATAGTATTTAATAATAACGCCATATCAGTAGGTTGCATAGTGTAGTGCATACCTCCTAACTCTGCGCTATTGAGCATATGCAAGTCGTCTATTAAGCGTTTTAAATGCAAAGCTTCATCGTTAGCCGAACTTATATTTTTTGCGTTCGGTTCTCGTATACCAAGTAGCATAGCTTCAAGTTCACCGAGTAAAATACTCATTGGCGTCCTAAGCTCATGAGAAATATTAGCAAGCCAACGCTTACGTACTTGCTCATCTTTAGCGAGTGTAAATGCAAGCGTATTAAAATCTTCGCTCAACTGTCCTAGCTCGTCTTTTCGCTCAAGTTTGAGTTTGGTCTCGTAATTACCTTGCGTTAAGCGATGCATACCGTTAGCAATTTGCTTTACAGGGCTTACTAGGTGACGAGACAATAAAAAAGTAACCATTAATGTTAGCAATACCGCAGCTAAAGCAATAAACCATAAGTAGTTAGTTTGCTGCTGTAAAAAATCAAGCTCATAGCCATCAACCAAGCTATCTCTTTTAGAAACTGCTAAGTAACCCACTATTTTATCGTTAACAATAATTGGGGTTGTTATATATTTTAAATCGCTGAGGTATCTACCCACTACTCGCTGTTTATTTTCGTCAAGCAAAGCGTAGTGAGCAATATTTTCTGGCGGTGGGCGGCGATCTTCCTCTAAACGAATATGATCTGGCGGCGGTGGTCGCATCACTCGCCCACGCGGACCTGGGCCTTCTTGTGGCCTAGGCAAAAACTGGCTATTTTCTAATTGCGATTCAACACGTTTTCTAAAGCTTTCGCCATTGCCGACAACATGCTCCCATGAGGGTGTTTGTTCGTATTGCTTTGCAAATTGCACAACAAGTGGTTCAAGCGCTTTCACCTCTTTTGCATTAACAAAATCAATTACGCCTTGCCCTATGCTCCACTGTATAAGAACCACAAGCCCTGCAATAACACTAAAGGTAAAACTAAATAGTATTAAAAAAAGTTTATTATGAATTTTCATTAATGCGTGTTTTCAACCTTGCTAGGAAAGCTCTCAAATCGGTATGTTATAAACTCTTTGGTTTGGTCGTTAACATACAGCGTAGCAACTATTTTTTTACCTTGAGCGGTCCAATACATATGACCATGATTATTTAAAGTAACCGATACGGTATTTATACCAGTTTTAAATAAGTTAGCAGGTAAATGCAACGCTTGTCCGTAAATTCGCTGTATTTTAACCCCATTAATGTATAAATGAGCATGACCTTGTAAAAAACCGGTGTCTTGGTTTGTTGTCACGCCCATCATTTGTTGCATGTTCATCGTGCCCTCTGGCGGCACAGACAAATCATAACGCTGTGTATCTAAAATTAAGTTATAACCCGACATACTATCTTTTAATAACTTAAGGCTTAATGCCGGGATTGGCGTGTCATTTGGCACAGCTATAGGCATATGGCTATGATCCATCATTTCCTGCTGCGCAAAGAGCTTGAAGCTCAATAGCGCAGCAGTAGTTAGGATCAATGCGTATTTAAAATAACGCATAGTTACTCCTTACATTCCCGGTGGTGGACCCATTGTTTCGCCAGTATCACAGCGACCAATTGAATTAGCGGCTAATTGACCTTTAAAACGAGGCCCTATTTGATAAGGAAAAGAAGGCTGTAATTTACCATCACTGTCTAACGTTAGTGTTATATGGTAGTGATAACCCTTACCATCATTAGTATCGTGGCCGTTATGCTCATCTAATTGAGCACCGGTTACTGTTTTTTGCGCATAGTAATAATCTTCAAAGTAATAACCATCGTCGGCATTCAATGTATTACCAGAGAGCGTCGTCACTTGTGCGCCAATAGCAGGGCCTGCATCACTTGTTTGTGTACCTTGGCTAACATCGTATTGATCAACTAAGGTACAGCTTCGCTCACCCTCAGTACCACAACCCCCTTCACTTGTAGGTGCACCGTAATCTCGCATTTCCCAGCCACTTAATGCTAGTTGTCCGTTACTTTCATAAGGACCATAAAGCGGATAGCCATCAGCTGCAAACCCATAGATAGGTGAA
This sequence comes from Pseudoalteromonas sp. SR43-3, assembly GCF_014163875.1. Lineage (NCBI taxonomy): Bacteria > Pseudomonadati > Pseudomonadota > Gammaproteobacteria > Alteromonadales > Pseudoalteromonadaceae > Pseudoalteromonas > Pseudoalteromonas sp. SR43-3. The sequence goes on from NZ_JACJEC010000011.1 coordinate 78,468, forward strand.
TGCGCATCGCCATCATCTTCAAGTAAATCAGCTAAGCAACTCGTATAAAAATGGTGATGATATTCACCGTTAGCAGCATGTCCGCCACACACATCAACATCATATTGCTCAGCAATGGGCGCTAATGTATACCAAATATTATTTCCGTAGCTCATACCATCGCCCCAGTTAAATATACTGGTGCCATTAACCATTAAGCCAACTGTACCTAAACCTGTTTCGCAAGTTTCAGCGTCAGATAAATCGGTAGGTGTTAGCGGAAAATACGCTTCAACCGCTTGTTCTGTTGGGCAACCCGGTCCTGGAGGCCAATAACCTGCACCGCCTGTGTCATCACAGTTTTCAGTGCTGCTGTTATAGCCAATATCTTCACCAAAGGAAATGGTTTGCCCTACTGCTGCAGAAGTTACACCGTTATAAAAATCGGTAGCTGCACGCGGGCGGTTATTTAACGCGTCTACTTGGTCTTGTGTAAGCGTTACATCATATTTAGGAATGTCAGTAGTTTGCACATACATGTATTCAACGTCAGCATCTTCCTCAGTAACGCTAACAACCTCAACTGATTGAACATCTTCAACCACTGCACCATTATTTTGTATGTATGTAGAAGTTGTATCGTTGTTAATTAACCAGCTGGTAAGTTTTGCACTATTATCAACTGTATCTGAGTCTGATGAAGCAATCACATTAACTATAACTGTATCTACAACGACATCGTTTGTGCCATCATCTGCAATGATCTCAAATACAAGTGCTTCATCGGTTAAAACTTCAGGTGCAACAAACTCTGTAGACGTTGCAGTACTTGAAGATAAACTAACGGTAGTGCCTGATGTTTGCGACCAACTAACCGATACTTCACCGTCATCTTCAACCGTTGAACTTAAATAAACGGTATCGCCCGCATTAACAGTTTGGTCAATACCAGCATCAACCGTTGGAACACTATTACTGACTGTATCGCCGTCTGTTGCAGTACTTGTTGAATCGCTATTACATGCGCTTAAAGCGATACAAAGCGCACTTAACGCAAATAACTTAGTTGCATTAGCGGCTTTTGTTTTAAGAAGTGTTTTCAATGCTTGAACCTTTACTTTAACGTTTAATAAAACAAAGTTAACAAGTAAAAGTGCAAACAATGTGCACAAACAAAGGAAGATTGTGATCAAAAAAGACAACCTAAGTTGTCTTTTTGCTATTTAACTGGAGTCTGGCTATTTATTTTTTCAAATGTTTATCAAAAAAGTCTAAAAATGCCTGAAGAGTTTTAACTCTGTGTTCTTGATAAGATAAGTAATGATCGCCATCCTCAAGCTCAATATAAGTAACATCTTTTGCTTCATCATCAAGTTCATCCTGCATTTCTCTACTATGATAAACAGGTACCACACTGTCGTCAGTTCCATGTACAAGCAATATTGGTCTTGTTATTTTTTTAGCAAAATTCACTGGAGAATTAGCTTCTAGTAAATCATCATCAGTTCCAAACTGCTTTCTAACGATATTTTTGTTTGTAAAGTGTCGTGCTTTACTCACTAAATACTGTAAATCACTTACCCCAGCAAAACTAGCTGCACATTTAAACGTTTCTGGGTGCTTAATTACAGCCATTAACGCTGCATAGCCACCATAGCTAGCACCACCAATACAAATGCTATCTGCTTGTGCTATTCCTTGGTCAATTAACCAGTTTGCACCGTCTTGCAAGTCATCTTGCATAGCCAAACCAAAACCTTGAATTGACTGCATTAAAAAGTCGTGCCCATAGCCACTCGAACCACGGAAATTAGGCTGTAAAACAGCATATCCGTTATAGGCTAATAAAGCTGTCCAGTAATCAAAATTAGCATAATCCCTTGCCATGGGGCCGCCATGTGGAAATATAATTGTTGGTAACTTATCACCTTCTTTATATTCTACTGGTAGAGTTAGATAGCCTTCTATTTTCAAGCCATCTCTTGCCTTGTAGCTAATGCGCTTTTTGCCTCTGTATACAGAGGCATCTATTTGCGGATAAACATCAGCAATTGCACTCACCTGCTTTTTTACTCTATCCCCAAATAAATAACTACCCGACGTTTTGTCTGAGCTGATATAGAGTATATATTTTTGCTGATCTTTACTGGTACTTACAATGTCTAATTTATATTCATCTTTAGGGAGCGATACGCGCAAAGAACGATGTAATTTATCTAAGTCTTTATCCCAATATTTAATACCATCATCTAAATGTGAATCAGTAAAGCCTGCAACTTCGCCAGTTTGTTGTGAATAAAAAATAGACCCATCAAAATCATATTTACTATTACTGTAAATTAGCTCGCGAGCTTTAGTCGTTAAATTGAGTTTAAATAATGCATCGCGCCCTTCATGTAACGCAGTGATGTATAAAAAATTAGAGTCTTTATCAAACCCTAATATAGAAATACTTTGCTTACTAAAAACCTCATAATCAAATAAAGTTTCCCACGACTGTTTATTCTCATCAAAATAATCGTAAGTAAATTGCGTATCGTCCATTTTTTTTGCAATACGAACTTTACCTTGCCTGTCGGCAAACCAAGTAACAACATTACTGCGTGGCCTTTGGATTTGGGTCTTACGTAATGTGGTTAAATCTAACTCATAAACTGCTGGGGTATTTGCTATTTGAAAATCCCCTTGAACTAAAATTTTATTCTCTTTTTCAGGTAAAAAACTAACAATTCGGTCTGAAAATTGTGGCTGGATTTCATCTCTTACTGTGTTGGCTTTAAAAGCTAATTTAAGACCTTTATCATTTTTAAAGTTATACGCATACATAAGCGTTGATGTATATTTGACTCCGCCAAACTGATATTTTATATAGCGAGCACCCAGTAATAGTACGTCATCATTTGCCCAGTTATACCAATCAAAAAACACTGTATGGTTATTTGAGTTTATAATTGGTGTAGTAACCCCCGTCTCCAAGTTTTTAACCATTAAGATTAAAGTCCCTTGATGGTTTCTTACAAAAGCGAGGTTCTTACCATTGGGAGATAGCTTCACTTGGCTAAAATCTTTTAAGCCTGCAAAAACTTCTATAGGTAGTTTTTTATCTTGTGTGGCAAAAGAGCCAAAACTTTGCAAAGCAATTAACAAAGTGAAAATGAACTTAAACATTCGTAAATCCTTTTATTATTGTACTCCTAAGTAAACGATTATTTCACAACTGTGGCCTTTTAAGCAAAAACTTATCTTTGGTTGTACTAAAGTAATCGCCGCCCATTTTGCCCACTGCATTTAATAATTCAGGGTCAATATAGCCACCACTCATCACTTCACCGTCTATACAAATACCCACTACATCCAGCAACATCATTTTTCCGCCACCAGGCTCATTTGAAATACTAATAACTTCGCGTAATTTACATTCAAACCGTACTTTTGAATCGGCAACGCTTGGTGCATTTACTAACTTACTTGGAGCTTGGGCAATGTTAGCTGCATCAAATTCGCTTATATCACTAGGATAATTTGCACAACTTTGGTTCATTTTTTCAACTAGCTCTTGGCTGACAATATTAACCACACATTCTTTAGTTGCCATTAGATTACTGAGCGTATCTTTATTCGTTTTATCACTAGGGTTTACTTGCGTAACACTTAAAACAGCTGGCTTGCAACTAGCCACAGTAAAAAATGAATAAGGCGCAATATTTGCAATACCTTCGCTATTTAATGTACTTATCCATGCGATAGGCCGTGGGCTGATACCGCCTACTAAGTAAGAGTAAACATTTTGATTGGTATTTTCGGTGAGATCTAAAAACATATTTTTTCAACTAAATAAGAATATCAACATGCCTAATATCTTAATCCGATGAAGGTTGGGGTTAAAGAAGATTTACAAATGAGAAAAGTTAAAAAGTAAAACCGAGCCTTCAGGCTCGGTTTTCAATCCATTTAGCAAGGCGCTACATTATTGAATACTCTGACTTTTGTTTTTAAATCAAATGCAGCATAAGCTGCAACAATAATAAAACACCCCGCAGGCACAACATAAGAAAACGCGACACTGTATGTATCAATAAACACAGCTTGGAATACAGGAACTATCGCTCCACCTAAAATAGCCATTACTAAACCAGCAGCACCTAGTTTTGCATCATCGCCTAACCCATGTAGTGAAATCGCGTAAATAGTTGGAAACATTAACGACAAGCAAGCCGATATACTTACCAGCGCCCATACGCCACTTATATTTGGCATTTTCACCATATAAAAACACAGCAGCATTGCAATAATAGAGGTTGCCATTAACAGTTTGGCAGGACGAATAAATCCCATAAGCCAGGTCATTACAAATCGAGAAACTAAAAAGGTGATCATACTGTATTGTAAAATACTTCCCCCGGTAACTTCATTTGTATCGAGTGCCTCCATTACGTACTGTATGGTAAATGTCCATACACAAGTTTGCGCCGCAACATTAAAAAACTGGGCGATAACACCAAAGCGGTAATGGGTATTTTTAAACAAACGCTTAAACGTTGCACTAAATTCTACATGCTTAGAGACTTTTTTTTGCTTACAAAAATTAGGTGTTTTAGTAAACGCAATTGCCAACCAAATAAAAACCAACACACAAGCCATACCAACATAAGGCACCATAACTGCATCAAGTTCTGCGCTTATAATGCTAGTTAATTGCTCACTATTCATATTTGTGCGCTCACCAGAGGTTGCGGTATTGAGCTTTGGTAAAATAAGGGTAGCGGCTAAAAAAACACCAATGTTAGTACCGACAGGGTTAAATGATTGCGCCAAATTCAACCTGCGAGTTGCACCTTGTTGGGTGCCCATTCCCATTACATAAGGGTTTGCTGATGTCTCTAAAATAGATAAGCCTCCAGCTAACACAAACAAAGCCACTAAAAAAAAACCATAAGTCATTGCTTGGCTGGCGGGATAAAACAAAAATGCTCCGATTGCAGCCATCCCTAAACCGGTTAACACACCTGTTTTATACGAAAAGCGTTTATTGATATATGCCGCCGGAATAGCTAGGCAAAAGTAAGCTCCATAGTAGCTAAATTGTACCAATGCAGACTGCACTGACGACATAGTAAAAATTTTACTAAACACTTTTACTAGCGGATCAGTCATGTTTGCCGCAGCTCCCCATGCAGCAAAGCATAGAACAAGTAAAATAAAGGGAACCACCATCTCCTTGGAGACAAGAGGTGTTTGTGTGTGTGTGTGTGTGGTCATTGCCGTGTCTCAGTTGTTAATGTTAAGTAAAGCATTTAACCAGTTAAATATCATTCCGTCAATAAATCAACTATAGTTATTTATTGACCTCCTGTGACTTATTTATACTCTGTCGTAAATTTAATAATAAGAAATGAACCCGGCAATAAAGCTAATATGGTCGCCAATTACACACACTCGGTGTACAATTAATCAGGTTATTCAAGATAATAACAACTAGGTAGGAATAATTATCAAATCTAAAAACCCTCGACTCTCTTTACAAGAAGGCCGAAGCCAATCTGGCCTGCGTGCTCATAATGAACGCCGAATTATGTCATTAATTCGCCAACACGGTAGTGCTCCAAAAGCTGAAATTGCACAAAAAACAGGGCTTTCAGCACAGGCCGTCACAGTAATTATCAATAGTTTAGAAGCCGAATCGTTATTAATACGGAAAGACCCTCAGCGTGGCAGGGTTGGCCAACCAACCATCCCATTTGCGTTAAATCCAGATGGTGCATTTGGAATTGGCTTAAAAGTAGGTCGTCGCAGTTTTGATTTAACCCTGATTGACTTAGTAGGAAATATACGCGCAACTTTGCACGAAAACTGCGCTTACCCCACAGTACAGAGCTTGCTAACCTTTTTAGAGAAAGGGATCAGCGTACTTAAAATGAGCTTAAGTGACGAATTAGCCAAGCGTATCTTAGGTGTGGGTGTTGCAACCCCTTACGAAATTTGGAACTGGACAGAAGAAGCCGGCGCTCCAAAAACAGTATTGAATGAATGGAAGTCTTTTGATTTTAAAGAAAAAATAAATCAAATTGTACATCTTCCCGTGTATGTATGTAATGATGATACCGCGGCTTGTTCAGCTGAATTAAGCTTTGGTAATCCTGCTCGTTTTAGCGATTTTTTATATATTTTTATTGGTACTTTTATTGGTGGTGGAGTTGTTATAAACGAAACCTTATTTACTGGTAAAAAAGGTAATGCCGGCGCTATAGGTTCATTACCTAGGCCTATGCTTAATAGAGAAGGACAACTAACCTCCCAACAACTTATTATGCAATCATCACTGTATATTCTCGAAAAAATGCTCAAAGGTGATGGCTACAATACTGACATACTATGGAGTTCAAAAGAGTATTGGGGAGACTTAGGCCCCGTACTCGATAAGTGGATAGACCAAGTTGCAGATGGCCTCGCCTACGCGGCATTGTGTTCTTTAGCTATTTTTGATTTTGAGGCAATTGTCATTGATGGCGCCATTCCTATCAATGTCAGAGAAAAAATAGTTTTGGCAACAAAGTTAAAATTGAGCCAGGCTGATCATCGCGGTATTAATCGCTGTGAAGTACAAAGTGGCTCTATTGGCGCCAAGGCTCAATCAGTAGGCTGCGCTAACCTTCCGTTACTTATCAACTTTTCTCAAGATCACGCAAGCCTTTCACACCACTAATATACTTTAAAGTTAAAAAGCAGCCATCGGTAACGTTGGCTGCTTATTTATTTTTTATCAGAGGTAAAAAATTCACTTAAACAATCAAAAAGCTGTACAAAAAATAATAAGTAATAATAGTTGATTTATTATTTTAAGTTCTCTACATTCTATTTACAAATTTGATAACACTGACATGTTTGATTAATAAAACCGCAAATTTGTATACACACACAACAAAGAGAGAACAGAAAAATGAAAGTATCAGCAAAAATGACTCTAATTGCAGTCGCTGTAGGTCTATCCATATCCCCTAGCGTCTTGTCACAAGAGCAACAAGAAGCAAAAAGTGATTTAGGGTTTGAGCGCATCATTGTAACGGGAACATCTCGGCCAAAAGAGAAAATCGAATCAACTAATGCAATAACTACCTTTAACGAAGCAAAGTTAGAGCAATTGGCTCCGCACAGTGTTGCTGAATTAGTGCGAAGTATTCCTGGTTTTCATGCCGAAGACACCGGTGGAGAAACCGGTAACAACGTAGCCCCACGAGGCTTTCCGTTATCAACGCAAACAGAGTTTACAGCACTACTTCGTGATGGTATGACCGTGTTTTATAATCAAGATATTTTATTTACTCAAAATGATCGCTTTACCCGTTTGTCTAATTTTGTTGGCAGCGTTGAAGCTATTCGTGGTGGTGCCTCGTCAATTTTTGTTGGTAGCGCGCCAGCTGGGTTTATTAATTTTATTTCTCGTGAAGGCTCCGATGATACCCAAGGTGATGTGTTTTTTGAAACCAACAGCAACAACCGCCTAGGTGGACAAGGTTGGGTTAGCGGATCAATAGACGATCAGACAACCTATGCTGTTGGCGCTTGGTATCGCAAGGATGACTCCGCACGCGATCCAGGGTATACAGCTAACCAAGGTGGTGAGCTTAATGGCAATATTAAGCACTTTTTTAAAGATGGCAGCGGCTTTACCCGCTTTGAGTTTAATAAACAAAACGATAGATCATTCTTTTTTATTCCTCAGCCATTAATAGGCTCAACCACCAATGCTAAAACAATCCCAGGCGGGATGGATATCAGAGATGGCACCACCGGTAACTCAGCAGGTGCGCGTTTATTAACTCTTAATAACACCCCAAGCGGCGACATTGATTTGGATATTGCAGATGGTAACTACGCTAATGTGACCTACTTTGGCAATACAACCGAAATTGAAATCAACGAAAACTTAGTCTTTTCAAATCAAATGCGTTATACCGATATGCTAACAACCTTTACCGGCATCATTAACGTAGGTAACGCCGAATCGTTAGCTAGTAAAGCACAAGCTATATATGCTGCAAATACTGATGTCCTTGCAGGTGCCATGGTTGATGGTAACCTAAGTTACGATATACGCGATGCAGGAAACGGCTTTGTATTGGCTGATTCAAGCAACGTAAATACCTACAACACCAATGGATACGGAATAAACGCAGGCTTTTGGCATAGACGTTTTGAAGGCGATAACTTTCAAAACGAAACCAGATTCAACTACACCTTTGATGATGTAGGCGAAGGGACTCTTTATGCTAATTTTGGCTTATTCTTCTCTAATATTAATGGCCATGTTACCGACTATCGAATTAATACACTGCAATCAGTAGAGCCCCTGCCGCAGCGCTTAGATGTTGTATTTACAGATGCACAAGGTCTTGACATTGCCAGCGGTACTTACAAAGGTATTCAGGCTGGATCACATGGTTTTGCCGATATTGTTTATAGTGAAAATACCCTTGCGCCCTTTGCTGACTTTGAATACGAGCTTGAAGATGTGTCGTTTAATCTGGGCCTAAGGTACGAAACCCTCAAAGCAGATGGGGAAGCGCAAAACCAAGCTAATTACACAATTGACAGTTTTGCCAGCGATACTGATACCGTCAATGGGAATATTACCCTGCCCTTTGGTGATGGGACTTACCGAAACTTTGATGTTGAATACAACGAAATGGCATGGACAATTGCAGCTAACTACAAATTTAACGACGACTTAGCGGTATTCACTCGATATGCAGATGGTTTTCGTATGCCTGATGTAGATAAATACATGGCGATTACCAACCTAACTAGTCAAGAGGAAATTAATCAATTTAATAACTCTGAGAGACGCGAAACACAACCAGCTTCAACGGTAATGGCCGAGGTGGGCATTAAATATAACGAAGGTGATGTCGCAGCATTTGTAACCGGTTACTTCGCCGCTGCGGATGATTTATTCTTTAATGTACCTACTGTTGAAAATGGTCAAGTAGTGCAACGTCAAGCCTTTAGAAACACAGAAACCTTAGGTGTAGAAGCCGAATTTAACCTGCAAATCACCCAAGACTGGCGCATTGGTGTATCTGCAACGTACCAATCACCCGAATTTGTAAACACACCAGCGGCGCAATACTTGGATGCTAATGGAAGCTCTGCCTCTATTGATATAAACGGCAACTTACCTGTACGTGTGCCTAAGCACTTTGGCCAATTAACTAGTAGCTATCAGTTTGAAGATTTTTCGTGGGGTATGGCAGCTATTCATGGTAGCTACTCTTGGAGCGGTAAACGTTATGCCGACGACGCCAACACAGCAGAACTGCCTATGTATGGCATGTTAAACCTTGGTTTATCCCTTGAAAACGAAGACGGTTATTACCTTCGTGCCGATGTTAAAAACCTAAATAACTCAGAAGGCTTATCAGAGGGGGATCCTCGCGCAGGTGAAACGGTAGCAGGTCAAGCAACTACATTTAATGCGCGCGTTGTCTTACCTCGTACCTTTAGCCTTACTATTGGTAAGCGTTTTTAATTTTACTCTAATCTAGGGTATCGTCATGCAAAGCGATACCCTCGCAATTTTTAGGAAAATATAATGGAAGTAGTTGCAATTGGTGAAGCTTTAATAGATATACTCTCACATGACTGCATGCACAATAAGGCATCAAATAGCGAACTAGACTTCACACAGTTTGCCGGAGGCGCACCCGCTAATGTTGCTGTAGCCGTAGCAAAGCTTGGTGGTTCAAGTTATTTGCTTGGTAAAGTAGGCAATGATAAATTTGGTCGCTTTTTAATAAATGCACTCAAAATGTATAATGTAAACACATCTTATGTTGGCTTTTCAAAAAAAGGGAAGACGGCACTCGCGTTCGTATCGTTGGATGAAAACGGTGAACGTACATTTGAATTTTACGATAAAGATGCTGCACATTACGATTTACAAATAACCGATTTAGAGCCCTCTTTATTTTCAACACCTAAAATTGTGAGTTTTTGTTCAGGCTCTTTTGCAAAACCTTTAGTATTAAATACAACCTTACATGCGCTAAAACACTTTAAAGAATCAGGCTCGGTTACATGCTTTGATATTAACTTTCGTTCAGCCTTCTGGGATGAACCACTCACAGCTAAATCTGTTATTGAGGATGTTGCTAAAACAGTTGATGTTATTAAAGCGAGTAAAGATGAGCTGATCTCGCTTTATGGAATAGAGCATATTGATACCACTATTAGAAGTTGGGTAGATAGTGGCGTAGCTTTAGTTTTAATGACCGATGGTGGCGAGCCTATTACTTTTTCATCTAGCTCATTTAGTGGTACTTATCCTTGCCCTAAGGCATATGTTGTGGATACCACAGCTGCAGGCGATGCGTTTGTAGGTGGTTTTTTATATCAAATATCTTCGCTAGTGAGTAATAAAACAGAATTTACTGACTGGGCAAATAACTTTACTAACGTTTCAAAGGCTATCGACTTTGCTACTAAATGCGGAGCCAAAACAGTAGCAACGTTTGGAGCCTTTGATGCCCTACCTACATACCATGATATCTCGGCGAGTACCCTTAAATCTTCGTGTCGATGTTAAAAACTTAAATAACTCAGGAAACTTATCAGAGGGAAGTTTCACTCAGGTGTAACGGTAGCAGATCAATCAATTATTATTTAATGCGCGCGTTGTCATATCTCGTGTCTTTAGCTTTACTATTGGTAAGCGTTTTTAATTTTACCCTAACTGAGGGTATCGTCATACAAAGCGATACCCCCGCAAGTTTTAGGAAAAGATAATGGAAGTAGTTGCAATTGGTGAAGCTTTAATAGGTGTACTCTCACATGACTGCAAGTGCCAAATTGCTTAAGTATCACGGTAATTCTCCCTATTTATAATACTTCTTTTATTGGCGACTCATTTTAGTATCACCTTAACATGAGTTGCCTATATCAAAATCGTTTTTACACTAGTCTTCTTTTACATTTAATACGTATTGGTTTTGTCCTATTATTTATAATGCCACGGTTTTAATATTGCCAGTATGAAAGAAAAAATAAACATCGTGTGGTTTAAACGTGATTTACGTCTTAGCGATCATCAACCATTAAAAAATGCATTTAGTAATGGCTTACCGACCCTGTTACTTTATAACTTTGAGCCATTACTGCTCGAAGATGCACACTACAATGAGCGGCACTGGCGCTTTGTGTATCAATCGATAGTTGAGTTAAATAATCAGCTAGCGCGTTTTAACGCCTGTGTTTATATATTTAATTTAAATATGAACGATTTACTTGAGTCGATAAAGACGCAGTTTGAAATAGTTAATATTTTTAGCCATCAAGAAATAGGCTTAAACAACATCTTTGAGCGCGATAAGGCAATAAAAGCATGGTGCCAGCATAACCACATTAATTGGCAAGAGTCGCAAACAGGCGCGGTAATTCGCGGCAAAAAAAATCGTAATAATTGGAACGAACGCTGGCAGCAAAAAATGCAAGCACCTATTGCTGTTCCTAATTGGAAGAGTATAAAAACAATTACCCTTAATAACTATCAAGCGCCTGAGCTGCCAAGCGCTTACACTCAAGATCACGACAGCTTTCAACAAGGTGGCCCACTGCATGCGCGAACTGTAATGCAGAGTTTTTTTGCCGAGCGCGGTAAAGGTTATCAAAAGGGAATATCGAGCCCAAGTTTAAGCCAAACCCACTGCTCTCGGCTTTCGCCCTATCTAGCATGGGGGAACATTAGCCTTAGGCAAGTGTATCAAATGACCATTGATGAATATCATTCAAAACACCCTGACAAAAGAGGTTGGAAACGCCCACTAGCAGCGTTTGTATCGCGCTTGCATTGGCACTGCCACTTTATGCAAAAGTTTGAAAGCGAGTGCTCTATGGAGTTTTTAGCTCTTAATCCGGGTTATCACGTATTTCCGTATCGTGATGATGAACGTGTGAAAAACGATATTGAACGCTGGGCGCAAGGTCAAACAGGTATTCCAATTATTGACGCTTGCATGCGCTGCTTAAAAGCCACCGGTTATATAAACTTTAGAATGCGCGCCATGCTTGTAAGCTTTGTAACGCATCATTTAAATATAAGTTGGCAGCAAGCAAGCTTTCCGCTCGCTAATTACTTTTTAGATTTTGAGCCAGGGATTCATTATCCGCAAATTCAAATGCAAGCCTCGGTCACAGGTATTAATACCATTAGGCACTACAACCCAATTAAGCAATCAGAAGATCAAGACCCAACAGGTTCGTTTATTAAAAAGTGGTGCCCCGAGCTTGAAAAACTCCCTATTGAATATTTACATCAGCCTTGGGAGCAAACTCCAATGGAGGCACTCTTTAACGACTTTAAGTTAGGGGAGGATTACCCTGAACCCATGCTTGATTTAACAGCGGCCTCAAAAGAAGCACGCGAACGCTTATGGCAATACCGTGAGCGAGCCGATGTTAAACGTGCCATAGGGAAAATTCTTAAAAAGCACGTTGGGGGTACTCAAAAAGTTACTCGAACAAAAAGTAAAACGGGTACTAAAAATAACAGTAAGGCTAAGTAAGCATGGCGCACAAAAAACTAAACTTACCTCAAAAAATGTGTCCTATTTGTAGTAAACCTTTTACGTGGCGTAAAAAATGGCAGCGCGACTGGGATAACGTTATTTACTGTTCAGAGCGCTGTAAGCGAAATAAACAGGGGTAACAATTAACTGGCGCCTATTTTGCAACATCATCAGTAATTAGTGCTTTTAAGGCTTTATTTAAGTTTATTTTGTAAATAACGCTTAGATAACCTGAAAAGCTTACACTCTAGCAAGGAGAAGATGATGACGATTAAAAAAACGGCAAGTTCAACATGGTCTGGCGACATTAAAACAGGCAAAGGTAGCATATCAACTCAAAGTGGCGCGCTTAATAAACAACCTTATGGTTTTAATACCCGCTTTGAAGATGAGGCGGGCTCAAACCCTGAAGAATTAGTAGGTGCAGCGCACAGTGCATGTTTTAGTATGGCGCTTTCACTTGCATTAGGTGATGCAGGCTTTACCGCAGATAAAATTGATACTAAAGCCACTGTAAGCCTTGATGAAGTAGATGATGGTTTTTCGGTGACGCATATTGCCCTTGAGGTAAAAGCGCGTATTGATGATATTCAAAACGAGCAGTTTCAAGCTTTATGTGAGCAAACCAAAAAGAGCTGCCCTATTTCAAAACTCTTAAATACCGAAATATCACTAGATGCGACACTTCAATCAGCATTTTAAATATTTAGGTTTAGATTACTGTAAATAAAGCACATTAAATTAAAGCCAAGTAAATTATTACTTGGCTTACTAATCATCAAGATACCTTTTTAGAGCTGCTTATACCTAAGACTTCAGATAATAAAGCGATCCCCATGCCAAGCGCGGGCCAAATCACCCATAAGGTGTTTGGTGATGTAATTAAATTAATTAATCCTAAAAACACTAAAGCAACTGCATACTGTTTAAAACTTTGAAATATTGTTGTTGATGTATTCATGTTTATCCTCCTGTTAATGTATAAATCTATTTTTATATAAAAACGAAATGCAAACTCCTGCCAAATGTCATTAAATAGCATGACATTAGTCATCATATTACTCACATATAAATAATCACTTATTACGTTAAAAAAAATATAAACTAATACTTTAATCTATTTGTGTTAGGATCTACCCTCAACTAACTTTAAAAATAAACATCAGAGGATGAACTAAGTGATCGAAAAATCAAAAGATTGTGAAAAAGTGACATGTAGTAATTGTGCTGACGCCAACGATCTTGAATTTGATTTTTCTATGGCTTTTCAACCGATTATAAACTGTAAAACTCGCCTAATTTATGGCTATGAAGCATTGGTTAGAGGTTTAAATGGCGAGTCTGCTTATTCAATTATTTCAAAAGTGAATGAAGACAACCGCTATGCATTTGATCAGCTTTGTCGTATTAAAGCCATTCAACTAGCCGCAAAGCTGGGCATAACATCAATGCTAAGCATTAACTTTTTACCTAATGCTATTTATAAACCTGAGCGATGTATACGCACCACACTCGAAGCTGCAAAAAAGTATAACTTTCCAATTCAAAATATTATGTTTGAATTTACTGAAGTTGAAAAAATAGAAGACACCGCACACATTAAACGCATTGTTGATTACTATCAGTCTCTCGGATTTAAAACCGCCACTGATGACTTTGGTGCAGGTTATTCTGGTTTAAATCTACTGGCTGACTTTCAAACAGATATTATCAAGCTTGATATGGCGCTCATACGCGATATTAACAACGACAAAAAACGCCAACTAATAGTAACTCACTGCTTAAATATGTTTCGCGATTTAAACATCACCGCACTAGCTGAAGGGATTGAAACGGTAGAAGAATATAAGTGGCTTAAAAACGCAGGTGTTGAGCTTATGCAAGGGTATTTATTTGCCAAACCAAGCTTTGAAAACTTGCCTGAGGTAAACCTAATTTTTTAATTAGGAAAACTAACAACATCTAAACACTTTATTACAATCATTTAATTGCCTTATAAAACCTCACAAATATAATACCCATTCTAGTAACAAATTTACTTAATTATAAGAAGGGATACTTATGCGCTTTTTAATGCCACTCACTTTACTCACACTTAGCTGCACAGCGTCTGTAAACGCTGAGCAGTCAGAATCAAAACAATGGTTTAACTCTATAAACTACGCAAAAATTGATTCTGATTATTACAACGATGATGTGTACGGGTTATCAACTCACTATTACTTTGAGAAGCAGCAAAATTCAGGTGTGTGGGATGATTTTGGCTACTTGGATACAGATAGCAATATAGGCTTAAATTATTTTAATTCAGATGGTTCTAGTGGAAAAGGTATTTTTGGAGAAGGCTTTTACGGCAATGCTTTTGCAACTTTTGAACTACCTAATATTGGTGATGCCGACAACTATTCACTAGGTTTAGGTTACTTATTTGCTGATTCACTAAAAGTATCTGTACGTATGTTAGATTATGAATATAGCGATACAGTTTATTTGTTTAAAGCTCAGTATAATCATGAAATTAACGACACCGACTACATTGGTTTTACTGTTGAAACAGATGATGAAACAGAGTCGTGGGACCTATCATCACGTTACTTTGCCCATCTTTATGATGACAGCTATTTTGCTGTAAATGTTGACTATCTAGATGTTGGCGACGACTCAGTTTTTAATGTGCTCGCAAACTATTACTTCAATAAACATGTTGCAGTCGGTATTGGCTCAAACGACTCTGATTTAGTTATTGAAGGTAAGTACTTTATTAATGATAGCTACTACTTCACAGCTAATTACACCGATAATGATAACTATGATATATACAATCTTAGCTTTGTAGCCCAGTTTTAATAAACACAAAAAAGCCGCCTTGCTGGGTCTGCTCAGTTAACCAAGGCGGCTTTTACTAAACAACTATAACTACATATTACCAAGCTCTATCATCATTGCTGTGTACATACGTAAATTCAGTTCAAGTTGCTCAAGTGTCATAAATTCATGCTCTGAGTGACCTGTGTAGCGCTTACCCGGCATTGAAGGGCCAAACGATACCGCATTATCAAACAGCTTTGCGTTAGTGCCACCACCTATTGATACAAAGTCAGCTTTTTCGTCGCCCGTAAAATGCTTGAAAATATCAAGCAGCTTTTGCGCATGTGGCGCGCCATCAAGTAGCATAGGTGTGCCAATAATTGTTTCTATGTTAGCAAGTGTTACATTGTTAGTAGCTTGCCAATTAGCGAGTGCATCATCAATTTGCTTTTGTAATACAGCTTCATCTTTACCCATTGGACGACGTGCATTTACAGCAAGTGTTAGCGCATTACCATCGCGCTCAATAACGGTTGGTGCCACTGTCATTGGGCCCATAAAGTCGTGCTTGTAAGCTATTTCGCCAAATTGTTTACCGTGAATGTCTAAACCAATTAACTGATTCACAAAGTCGATTAGCTCGCCGTCACTGTTATTTTCAAGCTCCACACCTTTAAATAACTCAGCTAAATAAGCAATAGCATTTATACCCGACTCCGGCTCAGATGAATGCGCCGACATACCTTTAACGCTTATTGCTAAGCCATTACTTTTTTCACTAAAGTTAAATTCAACTTTATTTAATGTTTTAGCTTTTGCTTTTAATGTATTAATAAGTGCCGCGTCTGCATTGTGAAGCACTAAGCTGGCATCTTCTGGAATTTGACTTCTAAACGCACCACCAGTTACATCCTTTACATATAAACCCGTTTGTGGTGATGTTGCATTAAAAGTAGGTGCAATTAAGCTCCAGCCTTTCTCGGCAACCACTACAGGGTATGATGCATCAATGGTTACGGCATACTTTGGTTGATCGTAAGTTTTCATGAACTCGGTCAATGGGCCCCAGTCAGATTCCTCAGCTAGGTAAATCATCAGCTCTATGCGGTTATCAAGCTCTATGCCTTTATCTTTAATTGCTTTCATGGCGTAAAGCGCTGTTGCTATTGCACCTTTGTCGTCCTCAGTACCACGACCAACTAATTTACCCGGTTCAGATGTATCAATAATAAAAGGGCTTTGTTTCCATTTGCTTGCATTAGCAGGTTGCACGTCGCCGTGGGTTACTACCGTTACTTTTTCGCTTTGCTCGCCCATACCAATTAATACGGTGTAGCCTAAATCTTGGTAGTCAAAACCAAGCTCTGCGGCTTTCATTTTTAAAAGTGCTTTAAAGCCAATAAAATCGGGATTTTGAGGAGTGCTAATGTCGCTTTTATTAACCGTCGGAAAAGCCACTAAGTTAGTTAGTGTGTGTATTTGAGCATTTTGGTAGGTATTTACTGCGTAATCGGCAACGCTATCAATATTTTTATTTAACTGCGCATGTGCGCCAAATGCAAATAAAGCAATACTGGCTAAAGCTAACTTTTTCAAAACAATTCCCATTTAATTAATAGCTAAGAGCGGTAATTATAACGCTATGAGTTACTTACTTATAGCTCTTTACGCCAAACGCGCAGATTACTTAAGGTAAATAACCTGAACTCTGGATAATAAATCTATCTCAAGCAGCTATTTCCAGCGCTAACTGCGTTGAACTTACTTGCAATAGGCCAGCTATTGACGCGTAAGTTCGCCTTGTTTTCACTGAAAATCTCTGGCTAGAGAAAATAAATTTAAATATCACTATAGTTCAATACGCTGGTAAACCTCTTACCCAGAGTTCATGTTAAATATTTATATAGCAGCTTTTATGAGGATGACTGTATAATGCGCGACTTAAAATTAAGAGAGTATTTAATTGTGAACCGTCGTAAAAAAATCGTCACTAAATTTCAAAAAAAAGATAAACGCACTAACGCTAAACTACACAAAAGCAACAAACCCTCTTATGTGTCAAAAGCTGAGCGCGAAAAACTAGCTGAGCAAGAAAATAATGAGCCACAGGTAATCCAAGAGTAACTTTACGTTACCTGTTGCTTTGATAATTTAAAGTGGCAAAAGTACCGACCACTTACATAACCAACCACTGCCGTGGCAACTATAAGTTCAAACGTAGCTAAGTAATTAACTGTATCTACATATGGCATTGCAAGGTTTATACTTTGCATCCAGTCTTTCATTTTAAATAATGCAGTTGCCCCAATAACCATTGGAAATGTAAAAGCAGCGTAGCTCGGCGTAAAAGGTCTGCGTAATAACTTTATAAATAACACATAAACAATCAGTGTTTTTATTATCGCTAATATAAATAATGCGCCCACTATAACAAGTGATGGATTAGCTACAATATGAAAATACCCCGCTAATGTTAAACTGGCAGGCGCCGCTAAAATGGCAAGTGTTGGCTGCATTTCGTAGTCACTTTTTAAGGCTAATAAAAAACGATAAAACATAATTGGCAGCATTATGGCGTACGTTGATATACCAATAACTAACGCACTATAAGCTAACCACGCTAATGTCGGATTTCCCGAAAAAGTAACATCTGCAATAATTATCCCCACTGGTGGCACAAACCAGCTGGGCGCCATATCTTCAAAGTTAAACTTTTTTGCTCGCTGGTATAAAAAACTCACCAAAAAGGTTAGATGCAACACAAAAGCTAAAACCCACATAATGTCGCCAGCTAATGAGTGAAATTGCCCAACTGAGTTCGAAATAACAAGATTAGCCATTGCAAATGTAGGGATCACACTTCCTGCAACTGGGTGTGCTAAATCGGCTTCTAATAAATTAGGGTGTAGTAAAAACTTAGCAGCCAAAAGTAAAACTAATACGCCAGCTAATACCGCTCCCAAAAATTGCCCGTGGGAGTTTAAATTAAAAACGTTTTCCCATGTCCATCCCATACTAGCAATACCCAAAGCTAAACCGGCCATAGCTGTTGGCGCACCCATCACTTTATTTTTAAATTGCTTAAACACTGTATTTCCTAATCATTGGGTGATGAACAAGTTACTACTTTTTACTGCATTGCCTTGAAATAACGCTGTAAAATTAATACAAGCGTGTTTAATAGAACGCTTTTTGCATACAAACATTTCATAAAAATAAGTTTACGGCTTACATATTAAAGCGTATGAAAAAAGCCATAACACAGTTATGGCTTTTGCTTTATTTTTAAATTTGAATATGAGGTTAATTAAAACGCGTAACTAATGCTTACACTAAATGAACGGCCCTGCCCAGCAAGTTGTTCAAACCCGTTGCTGCTATCTTGCTTAAGTGCTGCAATACTTACGCCGCCTAGTGGGAGTTGGTAGTACTCATCAAACACGTTACTCACTTCTGCGCTTAGCGTTAATGAATCCCATGTGGCTTTTGAGCTTAAATTAACCAAGCTGTAGCTGTCTGTTTGGTTTTCAAAACGATTATTATCTACACGGCTTTTATTATCGACCCACTGCCAAGATAATGCGTTTTCAAACCGACCCATTTGCTGGCTAATACCTAGCTGGGTCTGCAGTGGTTTAATTTGATAAAGCGGCTGGTTAGTATCGTCGCGCTTGCCTCTCGTATTAGTAACATTAGCGTGTAACTGCCAGTTACCTAAATCCTTAGATTCATAAATGTTGGCTGTTAAATCTATTTTTGCACCATATAAAATGGCATCTACATTAGTAAACTGCAAAATATTACGCGCTGTGTTGTCCAAGTCATAACTATTGAAGCTTCTTACAATATCAGCATCAATATAATCATTCACATCTGTATACCAAACATTGGTGCTTAAACGCCAACGGTCATCTTTAGCCGATTTAATATAAGTAGCACTTAAAGTATGCGCTGTTTCAACGTCTAAATCAGGGTTACCAATATAGCCATTACCATCGCCATACCAACCAATCATGGTGGTTGCCATATTACTTACGCCCCAGCTGTATCGCTCGTATAAATTAGGCGCGCGGTTTTTACGGGCAAGACCAAATTGCAGCTCATCATAATTTGTTATTTGGTAGTTAATTAAAAAGTTAGCATCAACTATAGTGTCGGTTTTATCTCTGTCGCCAGCATTAAAGTTCTGTGCAGCAATGCTATTATCTGTAGACGTATCGCTCATGGTCATACTTTCCATACCCCCCATGTCGCTCATATCGCCCATATCCATCATGCTCATACCGTCGTTGTAAGGCTGAACCTCACCTACTTGGGTATTAACACTTTCAATACGTACGCCTGCATTTAACCATAACTTGGTATTTATTTGGCTCTCAAATTCAGCAAATGCCGCTATGCGCTCTCGTTTACCGTTATTTATATTTACGTAATCGTCTGGTCCCATCATGGTTGAGCCTTCAATACCTGGCCACCAATCATCAATGCGGTAATGGTAATATTCTTGAGCGAGTAAAATACTGCTGTTTTTATTAAGCGCAATACGCCATTTAAGCTGCGTACTTATATCTTGTGCATCGGTTTTCATTGGCATCATGCCTGTTTTTTCTTCACTGAAAAAACCCATTTCGTGCTTTACGCTATGCCAGTTAACTTGCCCTTCAAGCTCGCTGTTTTCAAAGGAGCGTTTGTATTGAGCTATTGCACCGTAGCTGGTGTTATCGGTCATATCCATATACTGATTTGCAAATCCCTGATATGGGATTTTTTGATGCGTTAGCTTTATAACTAATTGCTGTTTATCATCGCGCATAGCTGCGGTTAAACTATGATTTTGTGCTCGATACAATGTATCTAATACTACATCGCCGTTACCGTCTTCATAACTATCTGCGTCACTAAACGAACCCTGATAATTAAGGCTAAGCGTGTCACTTGCTAAACGTGCACCAACGCCAAGTTTACGTCCGTTATCAACGCTACTGTACTTTGCTGACACATAACCTGAGTGCCAACCTAATTCATTGCTATCGCTATACTGTGGTGAAATAGAATTAACGCTTATTACGCCAGCAATATTATCGCCGCCCGCACTCACTGGCGACACGCCTGCAACCACATTATAAGACGTAATTTGATTAGCCGAGATATATGAAAGTGGCGGGTTCATATGATTAGCGCATGCAGCGGTTACATCTGCGCCATCAATTAACACTTTAACTCTGTCGCCCATTAAACCATTTAAAATAGGTAAGTTAGATACGCCGCCCGCAGCTGAAAAGTCGACACCTAAATCACTTAATAACGATTCTGACGAACCAAGTGCTAAGTGCTTATTTTGAGCATGTCCTTGTACTTCAATTACTTCTAAAGACGTATCGTCGGCAAATGCAAAAGTAGATAGCACACCGCTAATAAAAAGTGCGACAGGGGAAAGTAAGTAAGTTTTTTGAGTTTTGCTTTTATAAACCATTGTTAATTTATGCCACTGTAATAATTGGCGTAATTATAGTGTGAACTGCAAAAGCAAAAGCGCGACATATTGTCGCACTTTATCAATTTTGAATGTTGTTAGGCGTGTTTAATCTAAAAGGTCATATAATAAATTAAGTATTTAACTCAGCGACTGTTTGAGAAACAATATCAGCCCCTCGCTCAATCTCTTTAATAACCTCAGATACATTCGCAATAAGCTCTCGGCCTTGCTCTGAAGAGTCTGAAACCGACGTAATTTGCCTTGATATATCATTAGTAAGCTCTTGGTTATTTTTAACAACGGTCGCTATTTCATTAGTTGAACTACTCGTACTGGCTGCAAGTTGCCTTACTTCGTCAGCTACTACAGCAAAACCTCGACCGTATTCACCAGCACGTGCAGCTTCAATAGCAGCATTGAGTGCAAGTAAATTAGTTTGGTCAGCAATGCTGCTGATTGTAGAAACAATGGAGCCTATTACAGCTGATTGTTCATTAAGATTTTTAATTAAATCAACTGACTTAAGAACTTGGCTTACAATGGCATCTGAGTTTGCAACAGAACTTTGTAGTATCTCAGAACCTTTTTTAGCGGTTTGCGCTGTAGCTACCGCCGATTCATACGCGATTGCAGCGGCTTCAGTCACTGCATTATTATTGTGTATACGATCAGTAATATTTGATGCAAACTTAATTATTTTAATTACATTACCTTTGCTATCTAATATTGGGTTATAAGTAGCTTCTAGCCAAATTTCTGAACCGTCAGCAGCAATACGTTTAAATTTTCCTGACTTAAACTGCCCCTGCGCTAATTCATTCCAAAAGTGTGGGTTTTTCTCATAAAACACTTCAGTACAAAACATTTTATGATGTTTACCTACAATATCTTTTAAGCTGTAGCCTACTGTCGCTAAAAAGTTTTGATTTGCGCTTAAAATATTACCTTGTGGGGTAAACTCTATTGTAGCCAATGCTTTATCGAGTGCACTAGCTATCGCTTCTTGTGCCTTTCGTTGTATGTAACTAGTCGTAATATCAGAGGCTATTTTAATCACTTTAGTGACTACGCCATGCTCTTCTACAGGAAAGTAAGTTGCCTCAAGCCAAAGCTTATCGCCATTAGCTTTGTATCTTAAAAACGATCCTGATTTAGAATCTCCGGTTTTTAATGCTTGCCAAAATTGGCTATATTCGTCTGACTTTGCATATTCAGGTTCGCAAAACATGCGATGATGTTTGCCAATTATTTGCTCTTTGTTGTAACCAACAGTAGCTAGAAATAACTGATTTGCGTCTAATATTATTCCTTCAGGTGTAAACTCTATATAAGCCACATGCTTGTTAATTGCCGACAAGATAGACTGTTTTTGAATTAATTGAAGCTCCATTTCTTCAATTTTTGCGTTTCTTTTAGAAATACCAAACATATAAAAACCTTAAGGAGTAAATTAGTAAAAACATTAGCAGAATAACGTTAAACAAATATGTAACTATACTGTAAATATAAGCTCTAAATAACCTTTCGGCGAATATTTAACACCTTATAGATGCATGCTTTATAAATAGTTTTTTTATTTTATAAATTTTAAGTAGTATTTTCTTCTAATTAACATTTCAAAAACCTAACAAAAACACTAATTTATGCATGACTCTGTACTTTTTTTAACTTAAAATAGCACTCTCACAGACTACCCTCTCACACCAAAATTTAAGCATACATATAATATTTTCTATTCAGAATTTATTGTGCTGTTTCACTTTTAAAATTAAATCTTAAGGGATCATCTATGACATCAGATGTAACGTCGGCATCTAGTCAACTTAACAGAACCGCTATTTTACTCGTATTAGCACTTGGCACATTTATTTTAGGATTATCTGAGTTTTCGATGATGCCTATGCTGCCACTAATTAGCGAAACATTTGGCTCAACGCCCTCACAAAGTGGTTACGCAATTAGTGCTTACGCCATTGGTGTTGTAGTTGGCGCCCCTATTTTAATGCTCACTACTGCTAATATGAGAAAGCGCAAAGCATTGCTCATTTTTATAAGCTTAATGTTTATCTCAAACGGGTTAAGCGCGATGGCAACATCGCTTGAGCAGCTTGTAATATTTAGATTTTTAAGTGGCTTACCTCATGGTGCATATTTTGGTGCTGCTATTTTATTAGCATCAGATATTGCTCCAAAAGGTAAGCGTGCTAGCTTTATGTCTAAGGTGTTTATGGGTTTAACTGTGGCTACTATTGTTGGCGTGCCTATAGTTACACTTGTAGGTCAAAATTTAAGTTGGCGTTATTGTTTAGCTGGCGCTGCAGTACTGGCCTTTATTGCTTTTGTTTTTGTTTATAAAGTAGTGCCTAATATCGATAACGCTAAGCCTTCTAACTTACTAAACGAGTTTGGCGTACTTAAAAATAAACTGGTTTGGTCCATTTTGGGTATTGTAATTATTGGCTTTGGCGGAGTGTTTTGTATTTATACTTACATTGCCGACACCATATTAGTGGTAACAAAAACAGCTCCGTATACTATTTCTATCGCAATGGTAATGTTTGGTATCGGTTGTACACTCGGTAACTATGTACTGGGTAAAGCTGCCGATAAATCAGCAATTAAAACGACTGGCCTTGCGCTTGTATGTACTATTGTATTTGCCTTTGCATATGTAACGGCAAGCCATAATATTTGGGCTCTTTACGCGGTGATCTTCTTTATTGGTTGCAGTGTGGGTTTGGCTACGCTGATTCAAACGCTTTTAATGGATGTTGCGCCCGAAGGCCACGCTATGATTGGTGCCTTAGTACAGTGCGCATTTAATACTGCCAATGCTATAGGTCCTTGGGTTGGCGGAATTGCAATAGCGCAAGGTGCTGCACCTAATCAAACAGGTTACGTAGCAGCTGCATTGTTTTTAGGTGGTTTGGGTATGTGGCTATTAAGTTACTTACAACTAAACAAACAGCAACCAACAGCGCAAGCAGCTAAATAACTGAGTTCGAGTTAATTTAAAATACAAAAAGAGCCGCTAATTAGCGGCTCTTTTATTTTTAATTTACCTAGTAAATTAAGCGTTTAACGATGCCATATCAATAACAAAGCGGTATCGTACGTCTGACTTTTCCATACGCTCGTATGCCGTGTTAATTTCGTCAATGTTGATCATTTCGCACTCAGGTAGCACGTTATTTTCACCACAAAAGTCGAGCATTTGTTGCGTCTGTGCAATACCACCAATAAGTGAGCCTGCAATACGACGGCGACCCATTAATAATGGCACCGTGCTTAGCTCATCCACTGGACCAACTTGGCCAACAATAACTAATGTACCATCTACATCAAGTAGCGGTGTGTAAATAGATAAATCATGTTTTACAGGGACTGTATCTATAATGACGTCAAAGGCAGATTGCGAGTCTTTCATTTCGTCATCATTAGATGACACTAAATAGTGCTGAGCGCCTAATTTAACCGCATCATCTTTTTTAGACTCACTACGGCCAATTACCGTAACGCTTGCACCCATTGCAACTGCATTTTTAACGGCCATGTGACCAAGACCACCTAGACCAACAACACCAACACGGCTACCTTTTTTTACGCCCCACTTATGAAGTGGCGAATACGTAGTAATACCTGCACAAAGTAGCGGTGCAACGCGTGAAAGGTCTAAATTTTCTGGTACAGAAAGTACAAATTCTTCGCGTACAACAACATGTTTAGAATACCCACCTTGGGTCATTTCACCACTAACGCGGTCTTTGCCTGCGTACGTACCAACCATGCCTTCGCGGCAAAATTGCTCTTCGTCGTTATCACATTGATCGCAACTTTGGCACGAATCAACCATACAACCTACAGCAACTGTGTCGCCTTGCTTATATTTTTTAACGTCGCTACCTACCGACATAACTTTACCAACAATTTCGTGCCCAGGTACTAGCGGGTAGTCACTGCCACCCCAATCATTTCGTACGGCGTGTAAATCTGAATGGCACACACCACAGTATAAAATTTCAATTTCTACATCGTTATTTCGTAAATCGCGGCGCTCAAAAGAAAATTCTGTCAATTCAGAACCTTGGCTTTTTGCTGCATATCCTACTGTCTTCATAATAACTCCATAGTGGTTAAAAATTTAAATCATCAACAGCATAGTACATAGCCCGTGAATAGAACCTGACAATATAAAATAGGCACAAAAAAGCCCAAACAGTGTTTGGGCTCAATCGTTAGTACTAGGGCGCTAAATTTAATTATTTTGCAAGTAAGCTGTTTAGTTCATTAATAATTGAATGAATGCGCTCTGCATTTTTTCCTAAATCACTACGCCCTACTCGCGATTTACTACGAATATCAACAAAACGCTGGCTGCCTTCATCTTTAATACGAATTACCACATCGTCTTTAAAACCAAACCATGTGGTTGTATCAGTAGCTTCTACAATACCTGTAGCCGTGTTTGCACTTACCACTGCAAAACCAAGATTTTTAACTGCTTGTTCGCTTGCTGTCATTAAATCGGCTTTAGATTGTGCAAAGCTTAACGTTGCCAGTTCAGGGTATGCTTTGCGTTGCTGTACTGCCGTTTCTTCACCCGCGTACTCTACTGGATTTGGTGCTTCAGCACGCAGTGGCGCAATTGCTACAAATTTTGGTGGGTTAACTAAATCTGTTGAAATATCATGAATTGCCGGTACGCTTTTAGCTGTGTTCATCATGTTAAGTGGCATAGCAATAGCCACAACCGAAAACACAAGCGCAATAACACCACTGCTTAGCGTTAACGTTTTACGCATAAATAACGCTTGTACTATAAGTAGCACCAATGCAGCGCCACCAGCGTAAACACCAAATTTAAAACCAGCAAACGCAGTTCCTAGCTCTACAATACCAAATTTATACAAAGGCCCTGGCAGTATGACGAGTAAAAAGGCGATTAGACTAACTAAGCTCACTAAAACTTTCATTTTATGATTCCTATATTGTGTGATTTTTTATTATTAAAACAATTAAGCACTATTAAACAGTAGCTTATACTACTAACAAGCGCTTTTAGATTACTATTAGCGACTAATTACACAAAAAAGTCCAATGTTGTGTGATCAAAGTTACTCAAGTTTGGAAAAATATCAACAAGCTCAGAGCTTGGCACACCAAACCACTGAGCCAATGTGGCAAAGTACTGCTCATTAGCAACACTTGGAATTAAACGCCCGCCACCGGTATCTTGTGCGCCATCCAAATGTTGAGTTAATAGCTCGCCATATATATTGCCGCCTTTTACTGCGCCGCCCATTACTATTTGGTTCCCTGCCCAACCATGGTCAGTGCCATCGCCATTTGAGGTCAACGTGCGACCAAAATCAGACATAGTAAACGTAGTCACTTTATCAGCCATATCAAGCTCTTTCATCGCACTATCAAATTCACTTAACCCTTGAGCTAACGTATTTAATAAAGCAGGGTGCGTTGTTAATTGGTTGTCGTGGGTATCATACCCCCCCATAGAAACAAAAAACACTTGGCGTTGAGTACTCAACTTTGCCTGTACGCTAATTGTTTTAGCGACTGCGGCAAATTGCTCACTAAGGCTATTATCGCTAAATGGGGTAATAAGTGCAGGCGCGCTTTCTAACGCGCTGTTCATTGCTTGAGTGTTATTTATCGCACTTGTTAAGCCATTGGCATAAGCTGTACTTAACGGATGGCTCGTATTGCCTAGTAAGCGGTTCATAATAGCGGTTACGTGCTCGCTACGAGGTTGATACCCTCCAAACGCGTTAATACTACTAATGCCGCTTTTGTTAAGCGCAAATGCATTGCTAGCACTTCCCGTTTGCCATAAATTAGTACCGTCGAGTGATACATTAGCTGCAAACTCATCTTGTAACTTTAAACGCTCTAAAAGTCGTGCGCCCCACCCGCTATTAAGTGATTGTTTTTCTCGACCATACATCCACGCAGCTTGCTGATCGTTATGCGAAAACAAATGCTTAGGCAAACCTATTGTTTTATTTTTATAGTCATTCAATGTTGTGGGAGCGAGTAAAGTACCTACCCCGCCTATAAATGCTAAATTTTGAGATTCAAACACATTTTGTATCGGTTCAAGTGAAGGATGAATACCTACGCCACCTGCAAACTGGCTTTTAATGCTTAGCTCAAGTGGGCTCTCTACCGCTAGGTTTTGCCTGCTTTGCTTGTACAAACTCCGTTGCTCGCCTTCAAGCGGAACGAGCATATTTAACGAATCATTCCCCCCGTATAAATACACACACACTAATGCTTTATAATCACCTAGCTCAACGGCATTAGTCGCTCCAGTTAATGCTTGTAATTGCAGGCTCGTTAACGCGGCAGCCGATACGCTGCCTTTTACACATAACGACAAAAACTCTCTTCTATTAATGCTCATTATGCGCTCCTAATACTGCACGTTAAATTCAGGTGCAATAGCAATCATATATAATAAATACGAAACCCGTTCACGGTATTGCTCTTCATTAAAGTAGGCATCTAAATCAAGTAATGCTTGGCGTGTGCCACTGCTCATTGCGCCTGCAAAATATAACGTGTTGTACTGAGTTAATAGCGCGCTAACACCGTTTTTCTCTAAAACATTCATGTCGTCTTGAATATAAACATAAATACCATTTGAATTTAAATCACTGTGTGCTTCAGCGGTACTCCACACTAAACTTGCGTAAAGCGCGTTCATGGTGCCAATCAGTGTCGCATCGTTTGCTATTTGTAACTCTGGCGCAACAATACCTTCATTCCGCAAAGCTGCGGTTTGATAATCAGGCCTAAAAAAGTTAAATACCGAAGCCGACTGCATGGGTCCTTGCCCGTAGCTATTTATTAAATTCCATGTTTTATAGTAACCAGCCAAAGATTTAGCATCGAAATTTCGCCAAAACTGTACGGTTTTTAAAATAGGCTCTTTAATTTTACCTTGATAGTTAAGCACTGAGCCAAAATGCCGTGCTTCATCATCTAAATATATAGCCTTTACTACAGCCGCTAAATCGCCGCGTACACCGGCGCCATTGTCAACAAACACATTAGCTACTCGTTCAACGTATTGGGGGGTTGGATTTGACGTAATTAATCGCTGAATAAGTTGCTTAGTAATAAATGGCGCAATATTTTGATGATTAAATAAATTATCGAGCGCTATTTGCATTGACTCTTCTGCGGCGTAACCTTGTGGTATAACCTCGCCATTTAGTAAGGTTTTTTGTTTACTAGAATGGTACTCGTCAAATGCTTCCATTGGTTTAATATAGTCACGACTTTTACGCTTAAATGTTTCACTATCGGCAAACGTCCAACCAGTAAATACGCGTGCATAACCCTCTATTTCGACCTGTCCGTAAGTAGCAATAGTATTACCTTGTGCATCAAGCTTGGCGCTGCCATCTAGGTTTAGCTCTTCAAGGCCAATAGTAAATAACTGCATTACTTCACGTGCGTAATTTTCGTCTGGGCGAATATTAAGTGCATCGTCTGCTTTTTCGTTACCCAAATGGCTTAAGTAAGTTCCCATAATAGGCGAAAGCGTGACATCTTCGAGTAAGTCACGATAATTACCAAAGGCATGCTTTAGTAGCAAATCGTAATAAGTGATCATGCCCTCAGGTTGGCCTCTTAAGGCACTGTTTTCATCCGACACTACTAATATTTCACTTAACGCAAATGCAACACGTTGACGAAGTTGATCGTCACTTTGCATTACTGCCTTCCACCATGCGTCTATGCGGCTTATGTATTTAAAGTCATCATCGTCATTTAACTTTACTAAATAATCACGGTGATAATTAATAGGTAGCGCTATTTGTTTATCAAGCCATTGCTGCTCGCTTAAACCTTGTGCGTTTTGTATTTCACTAAGCTTAGGTCCCATTGTTGCTTGGTGTAGTAACCGTGCGGCGCTAATGTCATCCATATTATTACGTGCAGTAAAGCTTAGCGTTTTTACACTGCTTGCCCCTTCGTTATCGGTTGCTGTTACCGAAAAAGCATAATCAACAGGCTTATAACTTTGCGCATTTAGCAGTGTTACTGAAGTAGTTGTTGCCTCTAAAGTCCCACTAATTAGTTCAGGCCCTTGCGTTTGTTGCCACACAACAGATGTAATAGTGCCGTCTTTATCACTGGCTGTTGCTGTTAGCTCAATTGTTTGGCCTTTACTTAATTCACTAGGAATATCAGCGACTGACAAAATGGGGATTTTATTTCCGTTAACGGTTGGCGTATCATCGGAGCCTGAACCACCGCAAGCGCTTATTATAAAAACCGAGCTTGCGATAAGAGCAAATTTATAATGCATGTAAAGTCGTCATCATTTGTTAATTAAAGTACGTTAGTGTGTACCGAGTTTAATGCATTTATTGAAACACAAAATTTACAATTTAACTCTTTATTTTTTGTAACCGAATCATGAACGCCCCATTAATAATGCGCTAGCAGCTGGGGTAAACAGCCAGAGCTTTATTATTTATGAAAACAGAAATTCGCTATTGTTTTGAATCTTCACAAGTTGCTAACCGATTTTTACACGAGCTCAAAGACTGGCCGGTTAACGATGTAAAAACACGACTTTTTAATGGCGGCGATAGTGTAAAAGTGACATACGAATACGACGAAAGTGGTTTTGATTACACCTCAGCAGAGCTCGACGACCTAGCAGAAAAGCATGGCGGTAAAGAAGTTTAAATTAAGTGATAACAATAACTAAAGGCAATCTAATGAAAAATAAAGTGTTAAGTTTATTTACAATAATATGTTTAGCTTTTAGCTTATTAAGCCATGCAGAACCGATTAAAACAAAACCTTTTAGTATTGGTGAAACCTTTACCTTTAAATCAACCACGCTTGAGCAGCAACGCACTATAAACGTTTACATGCCTAATAGTTATGAGCAATCAAGCGATAAACATTACCCTGTTATTTACTTACTCGATGGCTCAAAAGATGAAGACTTTATTCATATTGCAGGACTTGTACAATTTGCCTCTTTTTCGTGGATAAATCATATACCCGAAGCCATTGTTGTGGGTATAGCAAATATCGATCGTAAACACGATTTTACATCACCGAGTAATAATGCCCTCGATTTAAAAGACTTGCCAACGCACGGTGGCTCAAAAAAGTTTATTAGTTTTATAAACGACGAACTACGGCCACTGATCAATAAAACATACCGTACCAACTCAACAAGTACTTTAATTGGTCAATCGTTAGGTGGTTTACTAGCCACCGAAATTTTATTTAATCATCCTGCAATGTTTAATCATTACGTAATAATTAGCCCCAGCTTATGGTGGGCCGATAATGAATTACTGAATGGCCCTTTTGAGCCAACTGCCTTTCCTCAATCGGTTTATATTGGAGTAGGTAAAGAAGGCGAATTAATGGAAGGTTTAGCAAAGCAATTACATAAAAAAGTCACGCCTATTCTGAGTAGTAAAAGCCAAGTGCAATTTGGCTATTTTGAAAACCTAGATCACACTGAAACACTACATTTAGCGATATACGATGCTTTTAAAAAAATGAACTATCGTTCCGAATAGTTAAATATAAATAATTCATATATAAAAACGACAATAATGCACTGCATCGTTGGCGTAAAATTATATTTTAACTTATTACTCTTTTATTGAAAATTCAACTTTTGATGAAGATGAACTCGCAAGATCCAGTACTTCATAATAATTTAAGCCATCAATTTTTTTACCAATAATAAAATAATTCATTTCATTCATCATGGTTGGGTCGCCTAAAACATCTTCTGCGCTTTGCACATCAGAAAATTGAATTGCAATTAAGGCGCCTATAAAGCGCATTACATCTTGAGATTTTAATGTCTTTAAAACTTTATTAACTCCGGCCTGAGTTGACTCAGGTGTAGAACCATCAAATCTAAAATCACTTTTTGTACTAGCGCATGCACTAAGCATTAATATTGATAGTGCGATAAGTAAATGTTTCATATATATCCTTATTTGTTATTCGTGGTACTTGCGGATCATCGCCACTTTACCGTTTTCAACCTCTATTACTTCCATCATTGTGGAGGTGTATTCTATTGGCTGCTTACTTTGCGGATGAATACCTTTTACATAGTTTTTATAACGAATAGCAAAGCCTGTATTGTTAAACACAAATGTATTAAGCAGTGTGCTTTCAAACAACGTGTGCGCACCTAAGTAAAAACTCATACCTTTGCGCATCTGCTCTTTGCCATCAGGAGTACGTGAGTCATCCGGTTGATACGGAATATGCTGATTGCCAATATCATCGGCACGGGCTAAAAGGCTAAGAAATATAATTAATAGAAAGCTTAGCTTGCACTTCATAACGATTCTTTCTAAAAAAGTATTTTTACTAAAACGACTAAATTTATTAATACATTAATTTTTTAGCGCAGCTTTTCTTGCTAGTTCTTTTATATCTTCATCGATATTGTCATCAAAAGACATTGAATAAATTCTCCAACCTTCTTTCACTTTAAAAAATTGAAATTCAAAACGAATAGGCTGCCTATCGTAGGTTACTAGGTAGGTTACATGAACAAAAAGCTCCCCAACTTTATAATCAGAAACCTTATTAATGAAATTAATTTCACCAACAAGATCATCAAGTGAGGATAGCTGTGTTTTTATCTGTTTTACCTGGTCAGGTATCGACGATACATATTTATTACTTGCGTAAATGGAATCAACAGCATCGCTTATTTTTTCATCAGAATACAATTCAAAAAATTTATCAACTTCTTCTTGGTAATTGTTAGCACTGACACCCGATGAGAGTAAAAGTAAAGCAGCAAATATAATTTTCATTTTTAACATTCCTTATTGTTTTTAATATAAAAACACACTATTTAAAGTAAATAAAGTTATAAAATACGGCAAATTACATTTTGCTCTTTACTCTATTTGTTGCAACGCTGTTGGCTGGGTCGTCTGGCCAAAAATGTTTAGGGTAGCGGCCTTTCATTTCCTTTTGCACATCGCGGTAACTGCTAGCCCAAAAGTGGGCTAAATCTTGAGTAAGTTGCAATGAACGTTTACCTGGCGATAGCAGCTCCATAAGCAATGGCAATTTACCATTGGCAAGCATAGGCGTACTGGTCAAGCCATAAACTTCTTGCATACGCACGCTTAGCTTTGCGGGGCCATCAAGTTGGTATTCTATCTTTATATTTGAGCCACTGGGCACCGTTAAGCGCAAAGGTAACAAAGCTTTTAACGTGGTTTGTTGTTGCCAATCAAAGCAGTTTTGTAATGCTTCAAAGTAGTTAAACTTTTTAAGCTGCGTGAGCGTTTTAATATCTTCTAAAAACACGCCTAGCCACTGCGCTGCATTTTGAATAAGTTGTTGCTCGTTTATTTGCGGGAATTTATCGGGCATTAAATTACTTGCTAGGCTCATACGTATCAGCAATTGTTGCGCATCAGGTTGCTCGTTAAATAAAGCAAAACCGTGTTTAGTAAATAAGCTAAGCCACGCTTTAGCACGCTCGCTCTTATCTAGTTTTTGTTTACTAGGCTGGCTGCTGAGCGTTATAGCCCCGAGTTTCACTTCATCTTGATGAATAAAGCGCGCTGATTTTTCATCAAACTCACAACGAGTAAGTTCACTAAATAAATGCGGTAAAAATTCTTGTAACTCAAATGGGTTAAGTGCGGTGGCTGCAAATATACGCCCACCTTTGTGCCCGCCCATGGTTGCTATGGCTAAGTAATCGTCGTTGTGCCAGTAATCTGCATTTAACTCAGCACCTGCACCATTGGCAAGTAAATAACCATTACCGCGTTTTTTAGCGATGCGATCGGGGTATGCCAATGCCACTAGCAAACTAATATAATGCGTATTTAATTCGCTGTTTTCGTCTTTTACTTTTAAGCGGCTTTGCCAATATTTTAACTGTTGTTTAAATACCGGATGCGGACGTTGCTGCTGGCTATGCAGCGCTAAACTCAACTCGTTTGCACTATTTACTCGGCTCTCAAGTAATGCCACTAAATAAATAGCGAGCCTAAAAATACCAGGGAGTTGGTCATCAAGTATTTGTGCTTTTAATAGCATATGCGCCAAACGAATATCAGCACCAAAACCTAACATTTTACTGCCAAGCGGTGTGAGCTTACCTTTGCTATCAATAGCTTCTAGCATGTTAAGCAGATTACTTGCTTGCCCGCATTGCTGCTCAGTGGGCTTATCGAGCAAGGTTAGCTCATCAATACTGGCTCCCCATTGCTTTGCCTCAAGCATAAGTTGGCTTATGTCTGATGTGAGTATTTCGGGATTGTCATGGCTATTACGTCGCTCGAAGGTTTGCTTTGAGCCAATTCGATAAACAATGCCCGGCTCTATTCGTCCTGCACGCCCTGCACGCTGCACAGCAGACGAGCGCGATATGCTTTGTGTTGTGAGCTCAGTAACCCCTGTTTTTAAATTAAAGGTGGCTGCACGGCGCTTGCCGCTGTCAATTACAATGCGTATACCTTCAATAGTTAAACTGGTTTCGGCTACATTGGTGGTAAGCACTACTTTGCGCATGCCGTTTGGCGTGGGAGCAATAGCAGCTTGCTGATTGGCCTTATCCTGCTCGCCAAATAGCGTTGCAACTTGGCAGTTACTGGGTAAATCGCTCAGTGCTTGTTGCACACGTAGTATCTCAAACTGCCCAGGTAAAAACACCAACGCGCTGCCTGTTTGCT
Source organism: Pseudoalteromonas sp. SR43-3 (assembly GCF_014163875.1). Lineage (NCBI taxonomy): Bacteria > Pseudomonadati > Pseudomonadota > Gammaproteobacteria > Alteromonadales > Pseudoalteromonadaceae > Pseudoalteromonas > Pseudoalteromonas sp. SR43-3. The sequence continues at coordinate 112,025 of NZ_JACJEC010000011.1, forward strand.
CATTAAGGGCTTGTTTTATTATGTTAGGAATTGCATCAAGCCAGCGACTTTCATCTTTTATGGGTATGTATACTTCGTCTATTGGATAGCTGCGACCGCTTGATTGAATTACAGGACAATCAAAAAACGCAGTGTAACGCTCAGTATCTAGCGTTGCCGACATAAGCATAATGGTTAAATCGTCGCGCAGTGCACTTTGGGTTTCAAGCGCAAAGGCAAGTGAGGTATCGGCTGCAATTGAACGTTCATGAAATTCATCAAATATCAGTAAATCAATATCGCTTAATTCGGGATCGTTTTGCAGCATGCGCGTTAGCATGCCTTCGGTGACTATTTCGAGGCGCGTATTAGCGCTTACTTTACTCTCACCTCTAATCCGCAAACCCACACTTTGCCCAACACTCTCGTTTTGGCACTTTGCTAAATAACTGGCAATATTACGTGCAGCTAAACGGCGAGGCTCTAGCATTACAATACGTTTAAAATGCCCGTCACGCATTAGTTGTAGCGGCAACCACGTAGATTTACCCGCACCAGGCGGTGCTTGTAATAACGTAATAGGATTACTTTGTAATGTAGTAACGAGTTGTTGATATATGTCTTGAACCGGCAGCACAGCTATTTACCCAAAATTGCTTTGTGTGCATTGTAACAAAAACCAAAAATAAACGCGCCGCTAAAGCTGTGTGGTTATAAAGGATTTAATTAAGGGTTACATAATCAGAAATAATTACAGACCGCTCTGTACATTTTTTAAGGATGTGCTCACAACATTAATCATTACTGCCTCAACAAAAAACATAAAACACTGATTATTAATATAAAATAAATATTTAACTTGTTGGTACACGCCTTGCTCCTTTTATACTGAACGTTAATTAAATCTAAGTAAGGAGAAACTTATGAACAGCGATCGTATGAAAGGTAATTGGAACGAACTTAAAGGTAAGGCTCAACAAAAATGGGGCGATCTTACTGACGACGATTTAGACAAAATTGAAGGTAGCCGTACAGAGCTTGTGGGTAAAATCCAGCAGCAGTATGGTAAATCTAAAGAAGAAGCAGAGCGTGAAGTTGATGAGTTTGAAAAAACTCACTAATCGCTAACTTCTAAAAAAACCGCCATTTTGGCGGTTTTTTTGTTTAAGCTGTAGGTTATTTAGCTACGCTTTTAATTGGTTACCAATCGGTAACAGCCTAATACGCTTTCCGCACGCTGCAAAAATAGCATTACATAATGCTGGCGCATAAACTGGTGTAGATGGCTCGCCTACCCCTGCTGGTGGTGCATCGCTTTGTACTATTTCAACGTCAACTTCAAGAGGTGAGTCGCTCATACGCGGTACGCGATAATCATGAAAGTTACTTTGCTGCACGCGGCCTTTATCAAAGGTAATACCATCGCTGATTGCAGTTGTAATCCCGTAAATAGAACCACCTTGAGTTTGGTTTTTAACGGTGTCAGTGTTTACAACCGTACCCGCGTCAATGGCAACCCACGATTTAATTACGTTTAAATCGCCAGCATCCGACACTTCTACTTCAACTACCGTAGCTACGTAAGTTAAAAAGCTTCTGTGTGCTGCTATGCCTAAACCTCGCCCTTTAGGAAGTTCTCGACCCCATTTACTCATGTCAGCTACTTTTTCAATAACATGGCGCAGTCTGCCAATATCTAACGGATAAACCGCTTTATCGCCACCGTAATTATCGTATGTGGCATTTTGCTCAGTTACATCAACAATGCGACTCGGACCTATGGTGTCTAGTAAATAGTCTTTTTGGTCGCGACCGGCTTTGTGCGCCGCTTCGCCAATAAATGACTGAATAGCAAAGGCATGAAAAATATTTGATACAGAGCGCATCCAACCAATTCGTGCTTTGGCTTGCGCATCACCGTTTTCTAACTTCATGTTAGGTGTGTTAATTGGGTTATCGGTAAACCCTAAGCGCAGTTCAAAGCTTCCTGGCGTAGTTGCCCCTTCTGAAAAGGTAGAGGTAATTGGTGAAAACGCGGTGCGGTGTAAATACGATTCTATAGCGCCATTTTTATCTAGCGATGCTTCAATGTGCTGAGCTGAAACTGCATGGTAAAAGCCATGTTGTATGTCGTCTTCACGCGTCCACTGCACACGAATAGGTTTGCCTACTTTCATTGAAAGGTAAGCTGCTTCTGCTGAAAAGTCAGGTTTTGACTTACGCCCAAAGCCGCCGCCGAGCATAGTAACGTGAACATTAATTTTGCTCTCATCCATGCCAAGCATTGCAGCCACTGTTTTCATATCGGCTTGTGGATTTTGCGTAGCAGCCCATATATCAACACTGTCTTTGTTGTACATAGCTGTTGCACAAGGCGGCTCCATTGGTGCTTGAGCAAGATGCGGTGCGTAATAATCAGCTACGAGTTTATTGCTCGATTTAGCCAACACGCCCATGGCATCGCCTTTATCACGTATGTTTGCCTGTGGAGTTTGTACTGTTTTTAATAATGACTTTTTAAATTCTTCTGAATTGTAATCGCCATTTTTGCCATCATCCCACACGACTTTTAATGCTTTACGCCCTTGCCATGCAGCCCATGTGTTTTTAGCTATAATTGCAATACCGCCTTTTGGCTGAAACTGCGGCGCGCCTTTTGGTGCAGGAATTTCAATAACATCTATAACGCCGTTCACCGCTTTTGTAGCACTGGCATCAAATGACTTAACAACACCGCCGACTACCGGCGGGCGTTCAATTATAGCCACCAGCGCTTGTGGTTCGCGTACATCGGCTGCAAATATTGCTTTACCTGTTACTAAATCGGCTAAATCTATGTGCGCCATGCCAGTATTAATGTAGCGCCATTCTTTGCGTGTTTTAAGTGTTAGTTTGTCAGCTTCTGGTGGCGTTATTGTAAGCGCTAAGTCGATTAAATCTTTATAAGTAAGCGATTTACCTGAGCTGTGTGTAACAACGTGTTGATTGGCTGTACAGGTCTGCGGGTCAACTTTCCAATACTTAGCGGCAGCGTGCTGCATCATGTAACGCACACTTGCGCCCATTTCACGTAGGCGCTGCATGTTGTAGCGAATACTGCGCGAGCCATCGGTATTTTGATCGCCGTATTTAGGGTCGCCCTTACCCTGAATAACAATAACCTTATCCCACGCGGCTTCCATTTCATCGGCAACTATTTGTGCAATCGCGGTGCGAATTTGCTGACCCATTTCAGAGCGATGGCAGGTTATTTCAACCATGCCGTCTGGGCGCAGTGCAATAAATAAGTTTGCGCGCTTTGCTTGCTCAGATGGCTGCTCTAACACACCCGCGAATGCTCTTGGCGCACTGCCTACAAAATAAGTACCAAGTACCAATGCACCTATTGCACTGGTTTTTAAAAACTTACGGCGGTTTAAATCAAAATATTTGTTATCTTGGCTCATACTTCTTCCCCTTGTTCATTTGGGTCAAAATATTGAACACTCGCCATTGTTTTAGCGGCTGATTTAATTGCTTTATGAATGCGCGGGTATGTACCACAACGGCAAATATTTCCCGACATATTACTTACTATTTCATCATCGGTAGGGGTTGGGTTTGTAGCTAATAAGCTTGCAGCTTGCATCATTTGACCGCACTGGCAAAAACCACACTGCGGTACTTTATGCTCTATCCATGCTTGTTGTACAGGATGGTCGCCCTGCTCGCTTAACCCTTCAATTGTCGTAATTGAACGCCCTGCTGCTGCCGCTACAGGTAATACACACGAGCGCTGAGCTACCCCATCAATATGCACGGTACACGCACCGCACTGTGCCATACCACAACCAAATTTAGGCCCAGTTAAATTCAATTCATCTCGGAGATACCATAATACTGGCGTTGACGGATCGCCAGAAAACTCATGTTTATTACCATTAATGGTAAGCGTGATCATACTAAACTCCTTGGTAAAGCGCTTTACAGGAGGGTTCCTTGTTGCGCGAGAACTATTTTTAATTACTTACTATTTTATACTTACTACTTTTAGCCTACCACTTAGATCTGTTTTATAAAAATACTAATTATTAGAACGTTTTACTGCTAAAAACAGTTCTACATTACCAAGCGTACTAAAACATACATTAATGAGTACTTATAACATCTTCAAATAGTAATCGCTCATCGTCTTTATAAACTTCAAGCCAACCTGGTGGTGATGTATCACAGCCAATAATGGTTACATGTAGTATGTAACTATAACGCCCATTTTTAAACGTATAATGGTGATTACCGCCAGTGCCACTAACCGTTACATCGCCGTTAAATAAAACCATATCAGGCTTATCCTTTGCTCTTTTATCACTACTCCACACCGCATAACGGTAATTTCTATCACCTAAATCATCAATACGAATATGGTAGTTAGCCGTTTTCCAATCGAGTACTGGTTTTTCAAAGGTATTAATACTTGCGTGCAAGGATTGCTTACCTTGTTCGATCAAGCTTTTAGCAAGTGTCTGCTCTTTAGTATTTTGTGTATTTACAGCAATAATTTTACCGTCAGTATCAACCCACATAACGCCGTTATTTAGCATAATGCCGCGCCAACCTACTTTCTCCCAATCAGTTTTAATGTTTGAACTGGCAATAACTGCCGCTAGCTCATCATTAAATACTTCATCAAAGCGGTTAATAAACTCGGCTTCATTTTTAATGTCAGGTATGGGATATCGTCGTTTTAGCGGGTAGCGAATAAGTGCTGCAATCGCAGTTTTATCATGCGCTTTAAAAGCAGCAATAACAGGTAAAACGCTCTCGTGATACTTTTGCTCAAGAGCAAATGTGTGTGATGTGAAAAGTAGGTATAACCACGACATGATGTGAATAAAAAACTTCATTTATAGTCCTTTTTTGAAGCCCCCTAAAAAACCAGAGCTACATCCACGAAAAATAAAAGTATTAACTTATATTGTATTATCTTTTCCATGACACAATTATTTTTTTCTGGCTCAACATACTGTAAACCCACTCCCTACCCTGTTTTTCTTTTTTAAATAAATTTAGCTCAACTAAACCATTTAAAACATTTGATGCAGTATTATAAGCGCATCCTAAATTTTCTTTTACATTCATTGCAGTAAATTGGTGTGCGACTCCACTTCTTGCGACTTGGAAAACAGTTTGTTGCTTATCGTTTAACTTTCTATATAAACCAGATTCCCAAAGCCATTTATTAAAAGTTTCTGCATCCTTAAGAGTATTTTTATAGGATTCTTTAAACTGACTTATTGCACGTATAACGACACTGCACTGATAGTCTATAAAGTATGTTAGATCCATATTATCTGTTTCACTATAAAGGTAGCTTTTACCATATTTGATTGGAGCTGACTTTAAAAGTACGCTGATAGCTATATATCTAAATGCTGCAAAGTCATTTTTAAACATATACCAATAGAATAAAGCTCTGGCAACCCTCCCATTACCATCTCTGAATGGATGCTCATAACCAATAACAAAATGTAATGTGATAGCTTTTATTAATGGATGAAAATACTCTTTATTATCAACATCATGATGACATTCATTTACCCACTTTGATAATTCTTTAATACGTTTTGTTAAACCTTCTGCTGGTGGAGGGATATGGACTGTCACTCCTTCAGAATCAACAACTTCAACGTCATTTGTAACTCTAAATACACCGGGAGTGTAATTATCATTATCAATATTTTCGACGCCTTCTTGGTGGATAGAAAGTATTAAATCAATCGACAAGTCTCTGTGTCTATTATCCCAAGCAAACTTCATCATCTTAAAGTTTCCAACAATCATTTTTTCGTCTGGAGATCTTGGCTTTCTTTTTCTTTTCAGCAAGTCCTTTGCTACTTTAGTTGTTGTTGCAGCTCCCTCAAGCTGGCTGCTACTTATAGCCTCATCCTCAACTAAATCATTTAGTAAATATTCTAAATGCTTTTCTTCACCAATCTTACTGCACATCCACTCTAAGGAAGCACTAGTTGTGTTTCTGTCTGTTTCTGAAAGTGCTTTTTGGATTGTAGGTGTTAAGTAAAACTTACAATTTTTTGATGGAAAACCTACTGATATGATGTGTCTCAATTGCCTATCTCTGGCAAGCTTGACGATAGACCATGATATTTTTTGATCTAAGTTTTTTGGTAGACGATACTTAAAGTCATCAAAATGTAAATAACGACCTTTTGTATCTACGGGTGAAAATAGCTCTAAGTAATCTTCTAATTTATTAGGCTCTTTTTCTGCTATGAGTTGAAAAGGGTTTTTTATTAATTCTTGCGGTGGTTTATTTACCATTTTAATCTCAAAAAGTAGCAATATTGAAATAAGAATAAACTAATTCATTAACCTTGTCTCACTTTATGTATAAATTGAAATATAAAACACAAAAAAACGAGCCAAATTAGGCTCGTTTTTTGTTTTAACGGATAGTTGACCGCTTCGCTATTACTCCGGATCATACCCCAAGTTAGGTGACAGCCATCTTTCAGCTTCTTCAAGCGTCATATTAGTTCGTTTAGCATAATCTTCAACTTGGTCTTTTTGTACCGCCGCTACTGCGTAGTATTTAGCCTCAGGGTGTGAAAAGTACCAACCTGAAACAGCAGCACCTGGCCACATGGCATACGAGCTAGTTAGCTGCATACCAATGCGTTTTTCGGTGTCGAGCAACTGCCAAATTTTCTTTTTCTCAGTGTGCTCAGGGCACGCTGGGTAACCTGGCGCTGGGCGAATACCTTGGTAGTTTTCGCGTATTAGCTCATCGTTTGCTAGGTTTTCGTCTGGTGCAAAACCCCAATACTCTTTACGTACTTTTTCGTGCAGGTATTCTGCAAACGCTTCGGCGAGCCTGTCGGCAACCGCTTTAACCATTATTTTGTTGTAATCGTCTTGCTGTGCGTCAAACGCATTTGCTAAGTCGTCTTCTTCTAGGCCGCCCGTTACTGCAAACGCGCCAAAGTAATCAGGCGTGCCTTTTGGTGCTATGTAGTCGGCTAGGCAATAATTAGCAAAGTCGGTTTTTTCGGTTTGCTGACGTAAATGGCACGAAGTAGTTAATACTTCTTTGCGTGTTTCGTCGGTGTATATTTCTATGTCATCACCCACGCGGTTAGCCGGGAATAAACCAATTACACCAAGTGGTTGCAAACTGCCTGCTTTTTCAAGGTCGTCTAACATATCGTTAGCGTCTTTAAATAAGCTTTGCGCTTGCTCGCCTACTACTTCATCGTCCATTATGCGCGGGTATTTACCGGCAATTGACCACGTCATAAAGTATGGCGTCCAATCTATGTATTTACGCAAAGTAGCAATTGATACATTTTTAAACTCGGTCACGCCCAGCTTTTTAGGCACTGGTGGTGTGTAGTTATCCCAATCAAGCTTTGCAGCGTTATCGCGTGCGCGCTGGATAGTAACAGGCTTAGAGCGTGGTTTTTTACGCGCTTGTTGCTCGCGTACTTTTACATATTCAGCTTTAGTTTTAGCTAAAAAGTCAGGTTTAATGTCTTTTGATAATAAGTTTGAAACCACACCAACTGCACGGCTTGCGTTATTTACATACACAACGCCTTTATCATATTGCGGCTCAATTTTTACTGCGGTGTGCGCTTTAGAGGTAGTTGCACCACCAATGAGTAGCGGCAGTTCAAAACCACGGCGTTTCATTTCTTTTGCTACGTGTACCATTTCGTCAAGCGATGGGGTAATTAAGCCCGATAAACCAATAATATCGGCTTTTTCGTCGATGGCGGTTTGCAGTATTTTATCGGCAGGTACCATTACGCCTAAATCAATAACTTCATAGTTATTACATTGCAGTACCACGCCTACAATGTTTTTACCTATGTCGTGTACGTCGCCTTTTACGGTCGCCATCACTATTTTACCATTGGTTGAACCTTCTTCTTTTTCGGCTTCAATAAATGGGTCTAAGTAGGCTACGGCTCGTTTCATTACGCGCGCCGATTTAACCACTTGTGGTAAAAACATTTTACCTGCGCCAAATAAATCCCCTACTACGTTCATGCCATCCATTAACGGCCCTTCAATTACGTGAATAGGTTTATCGGCAGCAGCGCGGCACTCTTCGGTATCTTCATCTATAAAGGTAGTAATGCCTTTTACAAGCGCGTGCTCAAGGCGTTTTTCAACAGGCCATGTGCGCCATTCTAAATCTTCTACTCGCTCGGCTTGTGCCATACCAGAGTATTTTGGTGCAAGCTCTACTAAACGCTCGCCTGCACCTGGGTCTGTGTTAAGTATTACGTCTTCAACGGCTTTACGAAGCTCTTCTGGGATGTCGTCGTAAACGGCGAGTTGCCCTGCATTTACAATCCCCATATCCATACCCGCTTTTATGGCGTGGTATAAAAATACCGAGTGAATAGCTTCACGTACTGGGTTATTACCCCTAAATGAAAACGATACATTTGACACCCCGCCCGACACTTTACAGTGCGGTAAGTTTTGTTTAATGCGGCGTGTGCCTTCAATAAATTCTACTGCGTAGTTGTCGTGCTCTTCTATACCGGTGGCTACGGCAAATATATTAGGGTCGAATATAATATCTTCTGGTGGAAAACCAATGTCTTCTACTAATATTTTGTAGCTGCGGGCACATATTTCATATTTGCGGTCTGCTGTATCAGCTTGCCCGTCAGTATCAAACGCCATTACAACGGCAGCTGCACCAAAACGTTTTATTATTTTAGCTTGGCGAATAAACGGCTCTTCGCCCTCTTTTAGCGATATAGAGTTAACAATGGCCTTACCTTGAATACACTTTAGGCCTGCTTCTATTACTTCCCATTTAGAGGAGTCGACCATAATGGGTACGCGTGAAATATCAGGCTCTGAGGCTATTAAGTTTAAAAACTTAACCATCGCGGCTTTTGAGTCCAACATGGCTTCGTCCATGTTTATATCAATAACCTGTGCGCCATTTTCTACTTGTTCGCGGGCCACTGTTAGCGCGGCTTCAAAGTCTTCTTCCATGATTAAACGTTTAAACATGGCAGAACCGGTTACATTGGTACGTTCGCCGACATTAGTAAATACTGCTATTTGTTGGGTCATGTTGGCTCCTTAATTTAAGTTACAGGCTTCAAGGCCTGATAAACGCATGCGTACTTCAAGCTCTGGCAATTGGCGTGGTTTAACGCCTGCTAAACCTTTTGCAAAAGCACGAATATGCGCAGGCGTGGTGCCACAACATCCACCTACTATATTAATAAAGCCCGATTTACCCCAATCGATAATTTCGGCTGCCATTTCAGGCGCTTCTAAGTCGTATTCACCAAACTCATTAGGCAAGCCCGCATTAGGGTGTACCGATGTAAAGGTTTCGCACACGCGCGAAAGCTCTTCTACATATTGGCGCAGTAAATCAGGGCCAAGCGCGCAGTTTAAACCAATCGAAATAGGCTTAATATGGCGAATAGAGTTATAAAATGCTTCGGTTGTTTGCCCAGAAAGCGTACGGCCAGAAGCGTCAGTAATAGTGCCCGAGATCATAACTGGTAATGTGCGCCCTGCTTGTTCAAAGGCTTCTTCTACACCAAACGAGGCGGCTTTTGCATTAAGCGTGTCGAATATAGTTTCGATTAGTATTAAATCGGCGCCGCCTTCCATTAATGCAAGGGTAGACTCTACATACGCAGTAACTAGCTTATCAAAAGTAACGTTTCGGTAACCCGGATCGTTTACGTCTGGCGAAATTGAACACGTTTTAGATGTCGGCCCTAAAACACCGGCTACATAGCGCGGTTTTTCTGGCGTTTTAGCCGTAAATTCATCGCAAATTGCGCGTGCTAATTTAGCCGACTCTAGGTTTATTTCACGGCTTAGGTTTGCCATGTCGTAATCTTCCATCGAAATAGTGGTCGAGTTAAACGTGTTGGTTTCGATAATATCGGCGCCCGCTGATAAAAAACCACGATGAATATCAGTGATTAAGTCGGGCTTGGTTAGGCTTAATAAATCGTTATTACCTTTAATTAATACATGCCAGTCTTTAAAACGCTCTCCGCGATAATCTTCTTCTTCTAGCTTATGATCTTGGATCATGGTGCCCATTGCGCCATCTAAAATTAAAATGCGTTCTTTTAATGCGGCACTTATTTCGGCTTGCTTATTATTTGTAGGCGCGTTATTCGGCATAGTTGTTAGTCCTCACGTCTTGGCTAACTAAATTAATATCATACGGTGTGGTTTGGTACACGTAGTAATTTAACCAGTTCGAAAAAAGTAAAAAAGCATGGCTTTGCCACGTTTTTGAAGGTTGTTTGGTTGCATCGTCATCCGGAAAGTAATTTTCGGGCTTTGGTGCATTAGGGCTTTTTTTACAATCGCGCTCGTATTCTGCTTTTAGCGAGTCGGCGTCGTACTCTGGGTGGCCGGTTATAAACACTTGGCTACCCGATTTATTTTTAAGTAAGTAAGCCCCTACTCGCTCGGAACCTGCCAGTACAACGAGTTCTTCACAGGCGTTTATTTTATTTATATCAATATGGCCGTAGCGTGAGTGCGGTACCAAAAAGGTATCGTCGAATCCGCGAGTCAGTGCACCGTGATCAAAATAACACTGGTGAGTAAATACGCCACACAGTTTATCGTCTTTTAAATCGCGTTTTAAATTGTAACGGTGGTATAACGCTGCATGCGCTGCCCAACACGAAAATAACGTAGAGGTAACGTGTTGCTCAGCCCAATCAATAATGACCTTTAGCTCATCCCAATACGCTACATCGTCGTATTCTAAATGCGCAAGTGGCGCACCGGTTACTATTAACGCATCGTAATTGTTGTCTTTAACCTCAGAAAAGTAACGGTAAAAGGTATCAAGGTGCTCTTCTGAGTTGCTGCTACTGCGGTGAGTGTCGAGGCGCAGTAGTTCTACGTTTACTTGCAAAGGTGAGTTGGCAAGTAAGCGAATAAACTGAACTTCGGTTTCTACTTTATTAGGCATTAAGTTTAAAATAGCCAAACGCATTGGGCGTATTTCTTGCGTTTTTGCACGACTTTTTGGCATTACAAATACGTTTTCTTGACGTAAACGTGCAATTGCCGGCAACTCGTCTTTTACTGTAATTGGCATACTTTACTCCTGCTCATAAAAACCGAGGCTTAATTATGAACTGAAAGTAAAAAATATCAACCTCTAGATGTATAGATGTCCAAATGAAATTTATTCATGATTTTTTTAAGATTTACTAAAAGTTATAGATGAGAGGGAATGCATTTATATTGAAGTACTTTGTTTTAGTGAATTGAAATAGCGCTACTAAAATCAGTAGCGCTATTATAATTAAAAACGATAATTTACAGATAAATTAAGAGCGTAAATATCGCCTTCATTTGTATCAAAATATTGGTATTCAGCACTTACTTGCCAGCGTTGAGTTAGCCTAAAGTCAATGCCGGTTCCGTACGTTACGCCGCCTTCATCGTAGTTTTGCTCAGTTATTAGCGTAGAATTTGTATCTGTACCAGTTATTGATTCTGCAAGGTTTTTTAAGTCGCCTTCATTGTAACTTAATTTATTTCTACCATAGCCACCAAATAAAAAAACATCAGCTCGAGATGAAATTGGATAATTAGCTTTTACAAATATACTTGTTTGCAAATCAAGGCTTGAATCGATTTCGCTCTTAATGAATTCTGAACTCAGCGAACCGTCCTGTGGGCTGAGGGATCCCCACTTTATCCAGCGGCCTCTTTTTCGTAATTCAAAATAAAGTTTTTTAAACTTTTTTCTATATAGCTTTGTGTAATACGTCTCTTACATAGCTTTATGACTTGCTTGGC